>NZ_CAUFYA010000019.1:0-81844 GCF_959596855.1 uncultured Butyricimonas sp. | reverse complement strand
TCCTAATAATGAAGTAAAGATTGCGGGAGATTTACTGAATTATAAAGGAAATAAGTTGTTTTTTGAGATTTGTACTCAAGACACAACGATATCAGTGGTGTTAGACAGTACCGGTTTTTTTAAGGTGCAACTGCCTTTAAAAGAGGCTGGATATGTGCGGTTGGTGAATGATAAAGCTGCCGTGCCTCTTTATTTGAAACCGGGGGACGATGTTAAAATAAAAATGGATGTGAAGAGAGTACAGGAAGGGAATTATGAGTCCGTTGAATTTCCCGAAGGAGATCGTGCGGAAACACGTATGATGCTTGATTATTACGGGAAACAATGGTTCCCGTCAACACAAGAGATGTTCGTGTTACCACCCGTCGAGTTTAAAGAGATGATGGATTCTATCGTGCGATATAATGATGCGATAATTTCCGAATTCGTGAAGAAGAATCCTTGTGATCCGGAATTCGTGCGTTTGTTTCGTATTCAGGTGAAAGTCCCTTTGGCTGCTTCTTATTTTTATTACCCTATGTACCATTCTTTATTGAATCGGGAAGATCAAAGTGAGGAACCCGATGATTTCAATATCTTTGACAAGACACTGCCCAAGAATGATATTGAGGTCTATCGGAAAGTGTATCGCTATAAAGTCTACGAGGTTTCCTATTGGAATAATCTGTTAGGGGGGAAATTGGCAGGCTTGATGAGCGAGCCCGTGCAATTCGTGAATGCCTATATTGACGAGTTGAATAAATTAGGTTTGAACCAACAGATTCGGGATGATATCGGGAACAATTTTGTAATGCAGTATTATAAAGAATTGCCGACGGAGGCTCAGAATGTTTTAAAAGACAGGTATAAAGAAGTTGTCGAAAATGTAAAATACCGTTCTGTGATAGAGAAAATGATCTAGGAAATTTCAATTTTTCAATTAAATCACTATCTTTGCGCCGCCTATCGAGAATAGGTAGTAATTAATAAGTTAAAAGTAAAAGAATGGCAACTAAAATTAGATTAGCAAGACATGGTCGTAAAGGCCGTCCGTTCTACCATGTAGTGGTAGCAGATAGTAGAGCGCCGCGTGACGGTCGTTATATTGAGAGAATTGGTTCTTACAATCCGATGACTAACCCGGCTACGATTGATTTGAATTTTGACAGAGCATTGTATTGGTTACAAACCGGTGCGCAGCCGACCGATACCGCGAAGGCAATATTGTCTTACGAGGGTGTTCTTTTGAAGAAACACTTGTTGGAAGGAGTGAAGAAAGGTGCGTTTGATATGGCTGCTGCTGATACGAAGTTCGAGGCTTGGAAGAAAGAGAAAATCGCTAAGATTCAGGCTAAGATCGCACGTTTGGCTAACGAGTCTGAAAGTGAATACAAAGCT
This sequence comes from uncultured Butyricimonas sp., assembly GCF_959596855.1. Taxonomy (NCBI): domain Bacteria; kingdom Pseudomonadati; phylum Bacteroidota; class Bacteroidia; order Bacteroidales; family Odoribacteraceae; genus Butyricimonas; species uncultured Butyricimonas sp. The sequence continues at coordinate 80,467 of NZ_CAUFYA010000019.1, read as the reverse complement.
CGTTTGGAAGCTGAGGCTAAAGTAAAAGAAGCTAAAGCAGAGATTGTAGCTAAGAAACAAGCTGAAATTGCAGCGGCAAAAGCTGAGGCAGAGGCTGCAGCAAGAGCAGAAGTAGAAGCTGCCGCTACAGAGGCTGTTGCAGCGGAAGTAGCTCCGGAGGCTCCGGCAGAAACTCCAGCAGCTGAATAATTTATGATCAAGAGGGAAGATTGTATAAAGATCGGCGAAATCGGTAAGACTCATAACTTACAGGGTGCGTTGATTGTTTACACGGGAAATGATCTTCTTGAACAATACATGGATGAACCGGTGTTTCTTCTTCTGGAAGGAGCACCGGTTCCCTTTTATATCGCGGAAGATGGTCTGACGGCACGGAACCATACTTCTTATATCGTCAAATTTGATTTTGTTGACTCGAAAGAACAGGCGGACCGATTGGTGGGGAGTGATTTGTTGATGGATAAATATCTGCTTGAAGAGGAGGATATGCCTTTGGAACTTTCTGATCTGATCGGGTTTTCCGTGGTTGACGAACCGACAGGTGAAAAAGGGGAGGTTGTGCAGGTTGATAATTATTCGGGAAATGTAGTTCTTTCTATCCGGATATTCTCGAAAGAAATTCTTCTTCCGGTATCCGATGAATACGTGACAGACATTCTTCATGATGAAAGATTGTTGCATGTAAATATTCCTGAAGAAATCAAAGAACTTTATTAAACCTTTTTAGGAATACAAACGTAAACAGATGTGATTTTTCAATCATCATAGTGTCTTATTGGTACTTCCTTGATAGAGTCGAACTCTCTAAAACTTCAATTTTTATTAAACCAAAATTTTCTACGATTTTTATTTCTACTTTAGAACAAATTTATATTTGGAAAATTTTTCAAGAAAAATGGAATTATTAATCGTTTTATTATCAGTGTTATGACTGATGATTTTGGAAAACTTGCAACAAGTGTTAGTAAAAATATTTTTCTAAGAAGTTTTTTTTCCATAGTTTTGTTCTGTTGGAAAAGGGACCAAAAAGAAAATTTATTATATACGCTAAATGGAACAAACTACAAAGAAAGTGGAGAAACAGAAACAGGCTGTAAACCAAAAGAAAGTGTACACGCAAGAAGAAGCTTATAGTAGTTCTCTTGATTATTTCAAGGGTGACGAGTTGGCTGCACGTGTTTGGGTGAGCAAATATGCTTTAAAAGACTCTTACGGGAATATTTTTGAGTTGAACCCGAATGATATGCACCGTCGTTTAGCTTCAGAAATCGCACGCATCGAAAAGACTTACGCCAACCCGATGAGTGAGGAGGAGATTTTTGAAGTTTTACGTGACTTCAAGTATATCGTACCGCAAGGAGGTCCGATGACCGGAATCGGTAACGATTATCAGATTGCTTCATTGTCTAACTGTTTCGTGATCGGTCACGACGGGCCTTCTGACTCTTACGGGGGAGTGATGAAGATAGATCAGGAGCAAGTACAATTAATGAAGCGAAGAGGCGGGGTGGGACATGACTTGTCGCATATTCGTCCCAAGGGCTCGCCGGTAAAGAATTCGGCTTTAACGTCAACAGGTATTGTTCCCTTTATGGAACGTTACTCTAACTCTACGCGCGAGGTTGCACAAGACGGTCGCCGGGGAGCTTTGATGTTGAGTGTGTCTATCAATCACCCGGATTCCGAGAGCTTTATCGATGCCAAGATGACGGAAGGTAAAGTGACCGGAGCAAATATTTCGGTAAAGATTGACGATGAATTCATGAATGCCGTTGTTGAGGAACGTGATTATATACAAAAATACCCGGTTTATTCCGATGAGCCGAAGAACGTGAAACAGATCAATGCCGTGAAGTTATGGAATAAGATCGTGTACAACGCTTGGAAATCCGCTGAACCGGGAATCTTGTTCTGGGATACGATTATTCGGGAAAGTATACCGGATTGCTACGCGGACTTGGGATATAGAACGGTATCTACCAATCCTTGCGGGGAGATTCCTTTGTGTCCGTATGATTCTTGTCGTTTGCTGGCGATTAACTTGTATTCATACGTGGTAAATCCTTTCACGAAAGAGGCTTATTTCGATTACGATTTATTCAAAAAGCACGTGGCTATCGCTCAACGGTTGATGGATGATATTATTGATCTGGAGCTTGAGAAGATTGATGCTATTTTGGACAAAATTAGTGCGGATCCGGAAGACGACGAGGTTAAGGGTGTTGAAATCCGTTTGTGGGAGAAGATTAAAACGAAAGCCAGAGAAGGACGTCGTACCGGAGTGGGTATCACTGCCGAGGGCGATATGCTGGCTGCTTTGGGTTTGCGTTACGGTAGCGATGAGGCTGTTGATTTCTCCGTGGATATTCACAAGCGATTGGCTATTGCCGCTTACGGTTCTTCTGTCGAGATGGCAAAAGAACGCGGGGCTTTCAAGATTTTTGATGCCAAGAGAGAGGAAAACAATCCGTTTATCACTCGTTTGAGAGAAGCTGATCCGGAGATGTACAAGGATATGGTGAAATACGGACGTCGTAATATTGCTTGTTTGACGATTGCACCCACGGGAACGACCAGTTTGATGACGCAGACGACTTCCGGTATCGAACCGGTGTTCTTGCCCGTTTACAAGAGAAGAAGAAAGGTAAACCCGAATGATAAGAATGTGCGTGTGGATTTCGTTGATGAGACGGGAGATGCTTACGAGGAATTTATAGTATTCCATCATAAGTTTGCCCTTTGGATGGAGAAAAACGGGTATGATGTACGCGAACGCTATACGGATGAGGAAATCGATGAGATGGTTGCCAAATCTCCTTACTACAAGGCTACATCCAATGATATCGATTGGGTAGCTAAAGTGCGTATGCAGGGGCGTGTGCAGAAATGGGTAGACCACTCTATCAGTGTTACCGTGAATCTGCCGGCAGACGTGACGGAGGAATTGGTGGGACAGCTTTATATCGAGGCTTGGAAGAGCGGTTGCAAGGGATGTACGGTTTATCGCGACGGTTCTCGTGCGGGAGTACTGGTTTCCAATAAAGATAAGAAGGATGAGGGAGCGATGCCGTCAAAACGTCCGAGAGAGTTGGATGCGGAGATCGTGCGTTTCCAGAACAACAAGGAAAAATGGATTGCTTTCATCGGTCTTTATAATGGCCGCCCTTACGAGATATTCACCGGTATTGCTGATGACGAGGAAGGTATCATGTTACCGAAAGCCGTGACGGATGGTAAAATTGTCAAGAATACGGACGAGGAAGGTAATAGCCGTTATGACTTCCAATTCTCTAACAAGAGAGGTTTCAAAACAACGGTTGAAGGGTTGTCTTACAAGTTTAACAAGGAGTACTGGAATTACGCCAAGTTGATTTCGGGAGTCTTGCGTTACGGGATGCCGATCAATCAAATCGTGGATTTAGTGGCAGCCATGGAATTTGATAACGAGAATATCAACACGTGGAAGAATGGTGTCGAGAGAGCTTTGCGGAAATTCATTCCGGACGGAACCGAGGCTACTGGTTCCGTGTGTGAGAATTGCGGTTCAAAATCTGTCGTTTATCAGGAAGGTTGTTTGATCTGTAAAGTTTGCGGGTCATCCAAGTGCGGTTGATGCTTGATGATAGAAAAATAAAACGAGGGCGTGTCGGAACATGCCCTCTTGTCCATAAGGTCTGAAAGTCCATAATGTCGTAAGGTCAAATGTACAGGTTGTTAATGTGTTATAGAGCTGAATACCATTGTGTTATTGAAATACAGACTTTATAGACTTTAGAGCCGAAGGCTCGACTTTATGAACTTTATAGACTAGAGGTGTGTCAGAACACACCTCTTTTATTTTTTATTTCTTTTTGCGGTTTCCTTTTCCACTTTTCCGGCCGGAAGCTGCATCTCCCCGTCGGCCTCGGCGGAATTTACGTTCCGGTTTTTCACGTCGGGAGGCAGGTGTTTGGGGGGTAACGGCAGGAGTGGTATTTTTACTTTCGCTTTCCACGAGGGCAAAATCGAGTTGGCGGGCAACGAGATTTGCTTTGGCTACTTTCACGAGTACTTGGTCCCCAAGCTGGTAAACTTTCCGGTGGTGGCGTCCCACGATACAGTAGTTTTCTTCGTCAAATTCATAGTAGTCACCTTCCAGTTCATTGATGGAAACCAGTCCCTCGCATTTGGTGTCATTCAGCTCCACGTAGAATCCCCATTGCGTGACACCGGAAATCGTTCCCATGAAATTTTCTCCTAATTTGTCACTCATGAACTCGACCTGCTTGTATTTGATCGAGGCTCTTTCCGCGTTAGATGCCACTTGTTCCATGTCGGAACAGTGCTTGCACATCTCCTCGTATTTTTCGGCATTGGCAGAACGTCCCCCGTCCAGATACCGTTGCAACAGTCGGTGAGTCATCACGTCGGGGTAACGACGGATGGGTGACGTGAAGTGCGAGTAATAATCGAAAGCCAGACCGTAGTGTCCCACGTTTACCGTGGAGTAAACGGCTTTTGCCATGGTACGGATAGCTAGTGTTTCGATCATGTTCTGTTCCGGACGGTTTTGTACATCTTCCATTAATTTGTTCATGGAAGAAGATAGTTGCCGGGGAGAGGTCGTGCGTATTTTATACCCGAATTTTGCTATGAAACGACCGAAGTCTTCCAGTTTTTCGGTATTGGGTTGCTCGTGGATACGGTACACGAAAGTTTTTGCTTTTTGCCCTTCTTTTGTTTTGCCGATTCTTTCGGCTACTTTTTTGTTGGCGAGCAGCATAAACTCTTCGATCAGCTTGTTGGCTTCTTTCGAGCGTTTAAAATATACTCCCGTGGGTTTACCTTTCTCGTCAATGTCGAAGCGTACTTCAATGCGGTCAAACGCGATAGCGCCGTTTTGGAAACGGGCAGCCCGTAGCTTCTGGGCAAGATCGTTCAGCGTTATTATTTCGGTTTTGAAATCGCCGTCTTCGCCCTCGATCATGGCTTGCGCTTCTTCATACGTGAAGCGTCTGTCCGATTTGATAACCGTCCGTCCGAACCATTGTTTAATCACTTCAGCGTTCTCGTTCAGTTCGAAGACTGCCGAGAAACAGAGTTTCTCTTCATTCGGACGCAGGGAACATAGCCCGTTGGATAAATGTTCCGGTAGCATGGGTATCGTGCGGTCCACGAGGTAAACAGAGGTTGCGCGGTTATACGCTTCTTTATCCAAGGTCGAGTCGGGTGTCACGTAAAAGCTGACGTCGGCAATGTGTATGCCTACCTCGTAGTTCCCGTTTTTTAATTTCCGGAACGAAAGGGCGTCGTCAAAGTCTTTGGCGTCTTTCGGATCGATCGTGAATGTTGTGATACCCCGGAAATCTCGTCGGTTTTTGATTTCTTCCTCGGGAATAGCGTCTTTTATTTTTTTCGCGGCTTTCTCCACCGTGGCGGGGAATTGAACCGGAAGCTCGAATTCTGCCATGATGGCGTTCATTTCGGTATCATTATCTCCCGGGGTACCCAGTACTTGGAGCACTTTGCCTATCGGGTTCTTTTGGTTTTCCGGCCATTCGGTAATCTTGACGATGGCTTTCTCCCCGTCTTTTGCCCCGTTCAATTCGTTCAACGGGATAAAGATATCGTAAGGCAGTTGTTTGCCGGTCGGTACAAGGAACGCGTATTGTTTGGAGCATTGGATGATACCCACGAAAGTTTCTTTCTTGCGTTCCAGAATCTCTACCACTTCCCCTTCCGGGCGACGTCTGGAACTTCGAGCGTAGAGCAAGACCTTTACTTTGTCCCCGTTCAAGGCATGGTTCAAACCGACCTGCGGGATAAACACGTCTTCCTTGCATTCGTCGGAAACCAAGTAGGCTGTGCCCTTGGCGGTCAAGTCGATGATTCCCGTGACGTAAACGGTACTTATTTTGAATTTAAATTGTCCGGTTGATTCTTCCGAGAGCATATTGTCGTTTTTCATCTCGTAGAGAACCGTCATGATCAACTGTTTCGCGTTCATGTTTTTGATCCCCAATCGCTGCGCCAACTGTTTGTAATTAAAATGTTCGTTGGGGTTCGCGGAGAATATATCGTATAACATCCGGCGTATTTCTTTTTTACCGATGTCTCGCTTTGTTTTTTTTTCTTTTCTTGGCATATTTTGAATTTAAATATAGGCTTGATTCCTGATCGTTGATTAAAACGAGGCTACTAATATACTAACTTTTTGTTTGAGTTTATACGTTTCTTCACGAGAGAATGATCCGTGTATAACTCTTTTCAGTGCTTTAATTATTATGAAATTTAAAAAATACTGAATTGTTGTACCCATTTTTTGTTTTTCTTTCGTTATGGACATGAACTTAATGGATTTTTTTACCAAAAACAAACATTTTTATGAAGAAAAGTATTGGATATTTTTTATGGGTGTCTTTTATCTTTATGCTGTTTGGTTGTGCTGAATTGTATAAAGGTGATGAGGATGAGCAAGTGGAGGTGATACTTCCTCCGGGGCCGACTTACACGACTGAAACAGAGCATACTTTAAATGTAGTGTATTACGTGCCTGCCGATGAATACGATAGGGAATATTGGCATTGGCGTCTATCCGGCTTCGCTCTTGACATGCAGAAGTATTTCGAATTGTGTTTGCAGAGAAACCGGATTCCCAACAAGAAATTCGGTTTGATCGTGAACGAGAATCCCGATTACGTGAAGATGCACTACATCAAGAGCTCTCTACCTACCGACCAGATGATAGAAAAGAACATGCCCAAGATGGCGGAAGAGGTGCTAGCTTATTTCGAGCAGCATCCAGAGGAAAAAACTAGCGATAACTACTTGGTATTTATGCCTAAATACACGGGTAGTTTTTGTGCGCATTATAGTTTGGGTACTTATTCCGGTATCGCTTTCTGTGGCGTGGATCATGAGAAATTTAAAGTACGTTATTTAACTTCAAGCCGGGGACGTGAAGCGCATTTGGCTTCTTACGGGGAGGTGCTGCATACTTTGGCACGTTCTTTCGGGGTTCCATTGGAATCACATAAAATGAGTAGTGCGACGTTTTCTCTCGTGGGAGCGGTAAAGTCAAAAGCTGTTAGTAAGATTTACAGGTGGGAGTGGTTTTACACGCGATATTGTAGTAACTCTGGAAATACACTAAATTTGCCTAAGGGGGGTATTTTGGATAAAGTGATTCTACCGGAAGCTGCGGCACGATTCTTGGAAAAACATCCATTGTTTAGTAATGTCGCTCCCGTGGAACCAGAGCCGTTGGAGGTGACGATCGACGAGTGGGATATAAGGAGTTTACCGGGTAATCCGGCGCTTGAGGAGGATTCTGTTTTTGTTGCTTGTACATTCCATAGTAATAAGCCTGTTGACGGGATAATTCTTTACAACGATCCGTGGGCTTCCCACGATGTCACCGTTTCGTATGAACCTATTAATGCTGCAAGTTATGCTGCATACCAGGCTGCAAGTGAGGCATTGGAACGCAATGAAACTTGGGATGGGGGTAACGATGCTTATGGTGTTTATAAAAATATATTGTATGCAGAGGATTTAGGGAATAACACCTATCGTGTCACTTTTGACATTGCCATGGGGGATTTATTTCTCAATAAACCGTTTTTTGGAACATGGTCTAAATCCTTTGGAGCGGAGTTACGGTTTAGATTTATTGGGAAAGATGGATCCCGCTGTCCGTCCTATCCCTCGGTAAAAGGATCTTTAACCTGTGAAACAGGGGGAGATTATAGGCGTTTGTATAGATTGTCATATACCGCATCAAATTCTCCGATTACGCATAATATTGCTACACTTTACGGTACTAAAGAGTAGAAATAATAGATGGCATTGATTTTTAATTATCAAATACAGATTATGAAAGAATTGAGTTTTCGTTTCAGGTTTAGAGGGAGTCCGAAATCGATAGAATGGATACGGGTGATAAAACTATTCGTTTTGTTTGTCATGTTGTCTTCGGAGTCACTTTTTGCTACCGTGAAGGCACAGCAGGTGAGATTGAATTTAGAGATAGAAAACAAGTCTTTGGTTGAGGTCATGGATTTGTTGAAAGAGAAAGCCGGGGTACAATTCGTGTATTCGGGTGCGGATGTGAAAAGTGTGAACAATATCTCGGTATCGATAAAAGATAAAAATGTGGTTGAGATATTGGATATCGTGTTGAAAGGAACCAATCTTACGTATGTGCAGGAAGGAAATTTGATTATCTTGCGCCATGCGACTCTAGTGCAGGCGAAAGACGAGAAGCCAAGAGTCGTGACGGGTACTGTGACAGGAATGGTGAAAACCGATACCCTTGCGGGTGTGACTGTGCAAATCAAGGGTACTACAGTGGGAACGGTTACCGACATCAAAGGACGTTACAAATTGACTCTACCTGTTAGTAATGATGTGGAATTGATTTTTTCGTTTATCGGGAAAAAAGCTAAAACGGTAAAATACACTGGACAAACCGAATTGAACGTGATTTTGGAAGACGATGCTGAAGCTTTGGATGAGGTGGTTGCTTTGGGATACTTGAACACGGATAAAAAGAAATTGACCAGTGCGGTAACCACCTTGAAAGCGGAGGACATCATGATGCCGGGGGTATCTTCTATTGACAAGATGTTGGAAGGACACGTACCGGGATTGATCTTCATGCAGAACTCCGGGCAGGTAGGGGCCACACCTCGTTTACGTATCCGGGGAACTTCCACCGTGTTGGGAAGTCAAGAACCTTTGTGGGTATTGGACGGTGTTGTATTGACTGATCCGGTGAATGTCGACCCAACTGACATCAACGATTTGGACTTCGTGAACTTGTTGGGAAACGCTATTTCCGGTTTGAATCCCTATGATATCGAGGACATCAACATATTGAAGGATGCCTCTGCCACTGCTTTGTATGGAACGAAAGCTGCCAATGGGGTAATTGTCATCACCACGAAAAAAGGGAAAGTGGGTCCCTTGCGCTTGAATTACCACGTGGACGGGAGTTTTGCCCGCCGCCCGCGTTATTCGGATCGGGCGATTTACTTGATGAATTCTCGAGAACGTGTCGATTACTCCCGCGAGGCAATAGAGAAAGGAATGAAATATAATAGTACTGAAGATGGATGGACTGGTTACGAGGCTTTGGTCGAGCAATACAAAAAAGGCTTGATTAGTTTCGATAAGTTCCAAGAAGAGGTTACCCGGTTTGAAACTATGAACACCGATTGGTTGGGTGAGATCACGAGAAACTCGTTCTCACACAATCACACACTCTCCTTCTCCGGGGGATCCGAGAATTTCAGGTATCATGCCTCCCTTGGTTATGGGCGGGAAAATGGTGTATTGGTCAAAGAGTCGGCTGATCGCTACAATTCGGTATTAAACTTGAATTTTACGCAAAATAAATTCAGTGCCCAATTTAAGTTGTCAGCTAATGTGCGCGAGCAAGACCATACTCCCGCAGATGTAGGTTTGATGGATTATGCTTATGGAACCAGTCGTGCAGTACCCTTGTACGATAAAGACGGGACGTTGCATTATCATCAGGTACAAAAAAACCAAAGACCTGTTTATTTTAACGTGTTGAATGAACGAGATAACTCTTATAATAAGGTGAAAGGCCACACGGTAAGTTTTATGACTAATTTGTCTTATGAGATTATCCCTCGTTTGAAAGCGCAGGCAACTCTCTCGTATTCACTGTCCGATACGGATAATGAAACCTATCACGCTGAAAATACTGCGTATGCGTACGGTTATTCTTACTTTCAGAAAGATCCGCGGTACAATGATTTCGTATCTAATAGACAAGCAACATTGCCTTTCGGGGGAGAATTACAGAAGGATAACACGAAAAACAATAGTTATACCCTGCGTGGGCAAGTTAATTACTACCATTATTTGGATGAGTACGAGCAGCATATGCTGTCTGTAGACGTGGGGGGAGAGTTGAGTTCTTCCAAATATACAGGATTTGCTAAAACTATCCGTTGTTATTTGCCGGATCGCGGTATGACGGTAAATAAGGTGGATGAAGAAGTGTACTTTAAGTATGCAGAGTGGTTAGCCTCTGATCCCAATGCTTTGGGTAAATTGAAAGATAGAACCTCCAACAAAGTCGGGTTGTATGGGTCATTGACTTATAGTTTCCGTAATGCTTATATTTTCAACGTGAATGCCCGTTTGGATTTCTCTAATGAATTCGGTAATCTGACAAATGACAAGATTCTCCCGGTCTGGTCGTTGTCCGGACGCTGGAATTTGAAAGAGAATGTGCTTGCTAATGTGAATTGGATTAACAACGTGGCGTTGCGTGCTTCTTTTGGTTACCAGGGAAATATCACCAACGAGGCTACTCCGGAATTGATTATTCAAAAGGGTGAGGTAAATCAGGTATTCAACGAATATCAATCCACGATTAAGACTTTCCCGAATCCGGATTTGGGATGGGAGAAGACGGCTTCGTTCAACACGAGTGTCGATTTCTCTTTGTTTAACAACTCGTTGAAAGGTATGGTTTCCTACTTCTACAAGAAAACCAAAAATGCCTACTTGACCAAAAAGGTGTCTCGCGTAAATGGGGTTGCTTCTTACAAGGTGAACGAAGGTACAGTGGAGAACTCCGGATTCGAGTTTAGTTTCAATATTGTTCCGATGAATCGCATGCTTTCCGATATCAGCTCCAGCGGTGAGCGGAAAGGATTCCGTTGGAGTATCGACCCGCAATTGGGGCAGGTGGTGAATAAGTTGATCAATAAATTGGGACGAGGTAGCGATTTCGATCCTTTGCATGACGATTTCAACTATCAAGACTATTTGAATGGAAACGCTTACGTGAATGGGCGTCCATTGAATTCTTTCTTTTCTTACGAATTCACTGGATTGGATCCGGCAGATGGGCGTCCCACTTTTGCCCGAGTGGAAGAGGATCTTTGGGATCAATATATTGATATGCCAAAGAGTAAGGTGTTTACTACCATCATGCAATACTCCGGGTGCCGGGTGCCTTACTTGCAGGGAGGGATTTCTAACACGTTTGAGTATAACAACTTTATCTTGAGTTTTAACCTTGCTTACAGCATCGGTTCCAAGGTGCGTTTGTTAAAATTGTATGATAATGTTAGTGGTTCCAGCGTTCCACAACCGATCAAAAATATGCGCAAGGAATTTGTGCATCGTTGGAAACGTCCCGGGGATGAAAAAAACACCAATATTCCGGGAATGTTGAAGGCTGAAGATTTTTCGGCTTCTATAAATAGCCCTTGGTGGAAAAACGAACCGTTTAAGTTTGCCGATCACATTTGGCAGATGTACGATTTCTCGAATATTCGAGTAGTGAGTGGTAATTATCTGAAATTACAATCCATGAGTTTGCGATACGTGATGCCGCAAAAGATCTGCAAGCACTTGCACGTGAAGAATATGTATGTGTCCTTGTCGGGATCGAATCTATTTACTTGGAGTGCGAAGGAGTTGCGCGGACAGGATCCGACCTCGCAGTCTGGGTCTGCTGATCGCATTAACTTGTCCGTGCGTCCCACTTATTCTTTTAGTATAGATGTATCATTCTAAAAATTGTAAACTTATGAAAAAAAGATATATATTTCTGATTTGCTTGTTAGGTTGCCTGTGGGGGGCTTGTGGCGATTTTCTGACAGAAGAGTCCCACGAGTTGATGTATGCCCGCGATTGTAAGGATATGGAAGAGTTGTTGATCGGTAACGGGTACATGAAAGCGGATTTGGTATTCAATGCTGCTGGTTTTGATATGAAACTACCTAAATCCTATTATTCTTGGTTGCACGTGATGGACGATGATGTGCAGGCGGCTATCGCCGGTCAGGAGTTGATCAAGGGTGTTTTTACCAATAAAATGCGTGCCTTTTACTGTTGGGAAGCTTCTCCGTTTAATATCAAGGGAGATGCTTTCGAGGATAAAAACTGGGCTACACTGTATGAACACATTGCGGTGTTGAACGTGATCCTGAATAAGGTGGAGGAGTTCACACACGATAAGGAAGAGGACCGTAACAGCGTGCGGGGGCAATGCCATTTTCTCCGGGCGGCGTACTATTACTTGTTGGTGAATCTCTATGCCAAGCCTTATGACCCGGTGACGGCATCTAGTGATTTGGGTGTTCCCCTGAAATTATCTCCCATTGTGGAGGACAAGAATTTCACCCGCACCCCAGTGGATTCCGTTTACAATCAAATCGTGCATGATTTGCAAATGGCAGTCGATTACTTGGAAGGAATCGAGATGCCTTCTGTCAATCGGGCGAACCAAGATGCGGCACGCCTCTTGTTGAGTCGCGTGTATTGCTATATGGGTAAATGGGATTTGGTTCCGGAGCTTTGCCGGGAAATCTTGAAAGGGAAGTATTCCTTGATGAACATGAAAAGTTCGGGGCAAGCAACATGGTTGTATAACGGTTGTCCTGAGATTATTTTTACCCAGGGACAAAGTTTTGGAGCGGGGGTATTCTATCAAGAAAATCACGCTGATATGGTGGATGCCATTGCGATTTCTCCGGATCTGTTGGAAGTGTTCTCGGAAGAGGATGGCGATGTGCGTAAAAATTTGGTGTGTAGAGAGCATAAGTATGGTGGATTTTTGTTGCCGGCAAAGTTAACGGGGAAGGATACTGCAACCTTGAATTCTATGAAAACCTACATCTCGGATTGTTTCTTGTTGCGTTTACCTGAAGTACATTTGAACCTGGCGGAGGCATTGGCGATGATCGATCAGGATGGTGAGGCAAGAGTAGTGTTAGCGGATTTGATGAAAACCCGGATTCCCAATTTGAGAACCTTGACGGAGTCCGGCGAGGCTTTAGTGAAATTGATCCGTAAGGAGAGAAGACGGGAGTTATGCTTCGAGTGCCAACGTTGGTTTGACTTGCGTCGTTATGCGGTCAGTCCCAAGTATCCGGAAGCACTCTCTATCCGTCACGGCATGTTTGAGCATAATGCAGGTGATGCAGAGGATAAGGGGACCTATATTGGATATTACGAGTTACCTGCTTATCCGGATGGAGCTTGGGTGATGCCGATCCCCACGTATGAGATCGAGCAGACCGAAGGTGCTATTATACAAAATGAACGAGTAAATTGTATTTTTAAAGAAGAATAAGATGATGAAAAATATATTATTAAGCCTTTTCTTGGCTTGTGGCCTAATTATGGCTTGTTCCGATGACGAAACACCAAGTCCCTCCTATGAGGAGCGGGATTGGTGGGTACTTACCTACGATCCGAATGCTGATGAATTGGATCAATTGATTTATAAGATATACGATGAAACTGGTTTACGGTTTTTCTATAACGATACCATAGGTACGGAAACTCGCTATACTTATGGAGAGCCTTATACTCATTATCAAACCTATATGATGGGGTACGATTTCAAACGTTCGGGAAAAACAACTTCTGCCAATTATCGTTTGTCTTACGACCGGGGAATAATCAAGGATTTTATCGATTATTATTTCTTGGTCGTCGATCCGGTATTGAATACATCGTCTTTTTTCTATAAACATTTTTTTATTGTAGATACAGTATTTAATAGTACGGGGAACTCTACTGTATTGCCTTATTGGAACGATGTAGCCAATGCTACTGTTGTGGTGAGTATGACCGATGTAACCAAGAAGCATTTCAACACGTTGACGGAGGATGAAAGAAAGGGGTTGATGATTAACGTGTTGTTGAAGCAGGTGTACGATTTGTTCGGTGGGGATGGTGCTGGAAACAATGAAGAGTTGCAAGGTTTCTTCGATATAACTAACAACTCGGCGGAATGGCCGACGACATTGACCGGTGCTCCTTACGCTAAAGGTTTTAAATTGACAACTTCTACCCCCGATCGTTTCCCCGATGGAAAACTGATTACAGAATACGATAATCTTCCGTATAGATTTGGCGTCTTGTCAGTTCGAAGTGTTACTTCAACATATTATAATTTTATATTTAAGCAGGTTGATTTTATGGATTATTTGACTCTGGTTTTGACTCATACAGATGCTGAAATTAGGGAAATGTATGGACATCAGGAACTGATAATGCAGAAATACGAGTACTTGAAAGCTGTATTGGAAAAAAATGGTTTAGGAAAGTTTTTAGGTTATGAAAAGAAATTGGGTGAAGTAGAAGATTAATCGTGAACAGATAAACAATAAAAAATCCGGATTCTTAAACCCGGATTTTTTATTTATTGAGAAAAGGTTTTATTTAATTAACCCCTTGTCAAATTTCTCTTTCACTTTTACCAACATATCATTGGTCATGCTGGTAAGGTCGTATTTCGGAGCCCAGCCCCATTCCTCACGGGCGCAAGTGTCGTCCATGCTGTTTGGCCAGCTGTTGGCGATAGCTTGTTTTACCGGGTCAATTTGATAATCCATTTTGAAGTTCGGGATATGTTTGCGGATTTCTGCCGCGATTTGTTCCGGCTCGAAACTCATGGACGCGATGTTGAAGCTGTTCCGGTGTTTCAATTTGCTGGGGTCGGCTTCCATCAAAGTAACCACGGCGTTCAAGGCGTCCGGCATGTACATCATGTCCATGTAGGTGCCTTCCTGCACGTTGCAAGTGAATGAACCTTTCCGGATGGCGTCATAGTAGATTTCCACGGCGTAGTCCGTGGTTCCCCCGCCGGGAAGAGTCACGTATGAAATCAATCCCGGGAAGCGTACGCTACGCGTGTCTACCCCGAAGCGGTGGAAATAATAGTCGCTTAGAAGTTCTCCGGTTACCTTGCAAACACCGTAAATCGTGGTGTTAGAACGTTGCAGGGTATCCTGCGGGGTTTTGTCTTTCGGGGTGTCGTTACCGAAAGCACCGATAGAACTCGGCGTGAACACGGCGCAATTGTTGTCCTTCGCGATATACAGGGAGTTGGTCAACGCCCCGATGTTAATATCCCATGCCAGTTTCGGGTTTTTCTCTCCCGTGGCAGACAATAAGGCAACCAGGTTGAAGATGGTATCAATATTGTATTTTTTCACGATGGCACTGAATCCCTCTCCGTCAAGAGCGTTCAATTCCTCGAAAGGACCCGCTTCTGCCAATGCTTTGCATTTTTCAGCACTGATATCGGCTGCCACTACATTGTTATCTCCATAGATAGATCTCAGATAAGGAACCAGTTCGGAACCGATTTGTCCCCCTGCACCAACGATTAATATTTTCTTCATCTCGATAGTTTTTTATGACGAACGATGTTATTTTTCTATATTAGATTGTAGCGCGAAATTAATTAATTTAAAACGTTAGAGAGTAACAAACGGGAATTTTTTTTGCCTTTTAACTGAAAATTTGTTCGTTTGAACGCCCTTCTGCTTCATAATATTCATCTATCTGTAAGTTAGGGGCTTTGTAGGCGGCAACGGCGAGTTGGTCGCAGCGTTCGTTTTCAGGTATATTGGCGTGTCCTTTTATCCAGACGAACTTCACGTTGTGTTTGCGATAGAGTACTAAAAATTGTTGCCACAGGTCGGGATTCTTTTTATCCTTGAATCTTTTTTTCTCCCACCCGAACACCCAACCTTTTTCGACGGCGTCGACGACGTATTTCGAATCAGAGTATATCGTGACGTTGCTTCCCGGGAAGCGCAGGGCATTTAGCCCGATGATAACGGCAAGCAATTCCATGCGGTTGTTCGTCGTGAGCCGGAAGCCTTCCGACAATTCTTTCCGGTGCGGTCCCGCCATAAGCACGACCCCGTATCCCCCGGGACCGGGATTCCCGCTGGCTGCACCGTCTGTGTATATCGTGATATCTTGTGGCATATGTAATATTTGAGGACGTAAAAGTAAAAATTTAGTTTGATATTATCCCGACCTTTTCCGGTAATTTGCTAACTTCGCAAAAAACATTGAATGACAGGTATTCCTACACATAAAATGGTTCGGCAATCCGATTTCGGGATATTCGCGAAAGAACTTTCTCCTTTTTCAGCGAAACGACCAATCGATTATACTCATCGGGACGAGTATTACATATTTGGTATGGTAGAGAGCGGGACGTGTCGTGTCGGTATTGATTTCAATGATTGTTGTTTGTCGGCAGGTGATGTGATTTGTATCCAGCCGAACCAAGTCCACCATGTTGTCGATGCAGGTGACGTGAAGGCATTTCTTTTATTCATGGACGGGGTGTTTATAGATATTCCGACGAAACAAGTCCTCGCTGAATACGCGCTATCGCCGCTATCATTCAAAGTGAATGACATGCAGCGTGTCGAGTTGACTCAACTCTTTTCCATGATTTTCCGCCGAATCGATGAGCGGGAGTGTGATGAATCGAAAGCTACTCTGCAAAATTTGTCATGCGCGGTCGTTGGAATAATAACGGATGCCATTCGGAAAATTGTCAAGCAACAATCTAAAAAAAGAAGACGTGTCGAAATTGCGTTGGCTTTTAAAGAATTGCTTTCAAAAGAAAGGGTGATAAACAGGGGTGTATCTCGTTACGCGGAATTGTTGTGCGTATCCCCGGTGTATCTGAATGAAGTGATTAAGGACATTACAGGCGTGAGTGTAAGCAAATATATTCAAAACGAACTCCTGTTGAGGGCTAAACGGATGTTGATATATACATCTATGAATATAAGGGAGATAGCTGTTTGTCTGGGAGTGGACGATTATGCTTATTTTACCAGATTATTTACAAAAGTCGTGGGCGTGAATCCTACTTCCTATCGGAAGAAATACCTTGAATAGTACAATTTTAACCTTGTATATTCTATTTTTCTGTTTGTCAATTCATTGTAGTTTTGGAGCAAAAAAGATGAATAGAAGTAAATTTATTTACTTGACGGATTTGATATTGGTTTTCGTGTTCGTCCTGTCGTTCTATACGGGTGTAGAGTTACATATCGCGGGGCATGGCATCAACCATGCAACGTGGCATAACTGGGCAGTATTTCATACGATTGTCAGCTTGTTGTTTATGGCGTTGGGAATTATTCATATCAGGAGCCATTGGGGGTGGTATGGAGGGTTGAAAAGGAAAGGCTGTAAAGGCAAAGGAAAAGTAGTTTTGTTGTTGTCAATTGTTTTCGTGTTGGTTGTCGTGTCCGGGTTAGTGGTACTGTTTTTCGTGAATGGCGCTAATTCCTCGATAGGATTGTTGCATTACAAAACCGGTATTGTTGTGGGGGTATTGGGAGTTCTTCACGTGTTGGTGCGAAAGCGGATGCTGTATAAAGGTGTTTTGACTTGTGTATTCGGTAAAAAGAAAGAGTGAGAATAGTTATTTTATCGGTCTTGACTTTGGTACACCATGACATATTCCTTCTGCCCGGTAGCCTCGTCTGTCTGTTCTCGTGTAATCTTGAAGCCTTGGTGTTTATAGAACGTGACGGCTCGTGTGTTTTCCCGGTAAACGTTTAGCTCCAGTTCGGGTTTTAGTGTTTTCGCGTAAGTCATCAATGCTTGCCCGATTCCTTTACCTTGTCGGGCGGGAGCCACGAATAGGGCGGCGAGGTAATTTCCCGATAGAGAAATGAAGCCGGTGATCTCTCCGGTTGTATCATCCGAGTGAACGAAAGTTTCGCTTTGGGGTATATATATTTCGCGCATGCTTGCCGTGTTGTTTTCCCAGTAGGAGCGGGGAATGAAATGGTGGGCGATGGCTGATGCTTCCAGCCATATCCGGATAACGGCATCTTCATCTCGTGGTTGGAATTTTCTAATCATGGACTTTCGTGTGTTATGTGGGAACAAATGTATATAAAATAATTTGTAATCGTTGATTATCCTTTAAGCATGGGTTTTACTATGGCATTGCACGGGTTTTGGGTGACTTTTGGGTGAGTTTTAGGCGGCATCGCCTACTCTTCGCCCGTGCTTCGCCCGCACTTCGCCCACGTTTTAGTAAAGAATATGCTTTTTTAACACACGCGGGAGGAATGTTGTTCCCGGCATTAGAAATGCGGGAAATAGGCGAGCTTTACGCTTTATCCTAGGCCATCCCCTTGAAATGTTTAGTATAACTCTTTATCATTTCATGATGTTTTTACGCGTATGAGAGCATATTTTCGAAAAAAAGTCCTTTCTTTGCATAGTGGTTAATCGGGAGGGGGTGATTTCATGTGCCTTATTATCATGAAAAGTTGATGTTCACGAAAGTGCGCTTGTTTAAATGTATTTACGATGATGAATAAGATTGTAAAAGATAAGTCGATTGATATCGTGACTCTTGAGCGTTTGTTTGAAGAGGTATGTTTCACGGGGGAGGAAGCGGAAGTTCTTGAGAAGTACACTTGTGATTATGATTTTACCTCTGTCGAGAAACAGGGGCCGGAGTGGATTTTTTCTTTGTTGAATGTCATTCGGTCGGAACTGGCGGGAGAGGAAATCGTGATAGAGGATTATCGTTACCTGAACGGCGTGTTTATTCGTGTTCTGGAATGGTTGATCGAGGGGTCGACTTATTTAAAATGTTACGAGGGCGTCAAGTTGAATGACCAGCGGATGCTGGTGGAACGTTACTTGGATGAGGCGCTCGCGTCGAGAGAGGCGATTCGGCTGATAGACACGGAGGGCGAGGGGGATTACGTGACGGATAAGTTGCGGAAGTTGACCTTGTCGGGCTATCTGTTTAAAAAGTCGTTGGTGTGGATTACCCTGTCAACAATCGTGCGTTTCAGTCCCCGCTTGCATCTTTTACCGGCAGAAGGTTTTGTGCTTTTGGTGTATCACACGTTGAACAAGAATTTCCCGCGGGTGACAGAATGCATGAACGAGCGGGTGGCATTGATGCGGGAACAAGATGATATTTTAAGTTTCGAGGGTAGGACGGAAGAACAGCTTCAAGATACGGTTTGGATTCTCGGCGCGAAATTGTTGTCGGGAGTTCCCGTGCAGGAAGAATTTGCCTGCCTGCGTTCCATGTTTTTCAGGTACCTGTATATTTTAGGGGAGAAAAAAGAGGAGTTGTTCAGGGAGAACGCTTTCAATTCTCTCTTGTTTAACCAGAAGAATCCGGTTTTCGCTTGGGAGGATTTGTTGAAATTCTCGTTTGACGACTTAAAAGCCGTGATAGAGGAGAAGTCGGTCGCGGCTTTGAGAAATTGTCAAGGACGGATGTTTGACGGGAAGGGACAGGTACTGGTAGACAACAAGGCAATCACTTTATCTGCACCGACTTCCACGAAATTCGATATGGTGGCGGAGATTAACGGGATGGCGTTGAAAGTCGGGAGTAACAAGAGAAAATTGGCTTTCGACGGGGAACTTGCTGAAGTGACAAAATCATGGAGAGGCGTGTTCGCCGATTTCTCGGATGAACTCAAGAAGAATGTTTTGAAGAAAAGACGTCCACCCGTGGGAGTGAGCGTGACGATAAAGATAAAATTGATATATAACCAGAACCCGACGTTGGCGTTCGTGTCGGTCGTGGACGACCAGTACGAGGGGAACGGAGTGCTGCACGTGAGCCATATTACACGGGCAAAACTGGATACGATTGAAGATATTTTGCATCCCGGCGATTTGTTGCAGGCGACCGTGGTCGAGTCGAGCGAGGAGAAACTTCAATTTTCGATTTGGGAGGAGTTGAATCGTTCGGCAGCCGTGCGTCTGGATGCCGGGGACGAGTGCAATGCTTTATTCCTGTACGAGAAAAACGAATTATTGATTTGGCTTTCTGAAGACGGGTATATCGTTTACACGAGTGTCTCGGAAGGAATGGAGATAAAAGAGAATGATTGTTATTTATTGAGAATAACCGAGATACCGACCCGGGGACGGATAAGGGGAGAAATGGTACAGGCCTCGACCGAGTCTTTTGACCGGCATGATGCCGTGTCGAACCTCGTGTATGAATACTTGGGTGATTGTAAACGTTTTAGGGAAGGCGACGTGCAGGCGAATTTTAACATGGGCAAGATAGAACGGTCTGTGGATATTTCGCACGGGTACGTGAAGGAATTGATTCGTTTGTTACAGTTCTATTTGACACGGGAGGTTCGTCTGGGTAATCTTAATTTGCTTTATTTTATTCGGTTGCTCTCTCACGTGTTGGGTGATAATCGGCTGAAGACTTATTATGATTGCTTGATAAATTACTTGATCATAAGATACGAGTTCGTGGAAGAAGGGGATGTCAGGAAGATCGATTTGGATTTTTTGGAACGTGATTTCCAACGTTTCCCCGCTTTGGAGCGACAGTGGACAATTATCAAGATTCTCGCGGCATGTAAAGACGGTTCGTGCGCGGATGAGCTGGCGCGTTACTCCCGTTCGGGAGATGAAGATGTCGCGAATGTCGCGAAATATATACTGGAAAAGGAGTTGCCGGGGCATACGGTTGGGACTTCCCGCTTGATACATGATGAACTTCTGGCTTTGCTATCTTTCAAAAAGGAAGAACAGGAAGAATTGACGTTTGGCGAGCGGAATTTCGTGCGGGAGTTTATGGAGTCAATCGTGTATCCCGCGGGTTCGAGAGGTGCGGACGTGGAAGCGCAAATCGATATAATGATGTGCGCGATATGCGGTTTCTTGAATGAACAGGGCGGGGTGGTCTATATCGGGGTGAATGACGAGGGCGAACCTGTCGGTGTACACGGCGATCTGGAGTATTTGTATTGCGTACCGGACAAGTACGAATTATTCCTGCATAAGAGAATTATTGAGGCATTCGGTGCTAATATAGATAGCTTGACTTTGATTAGATACCGGGAGGTTGATGATTGTCTGGTTTTCGCTGTATCAGTTCCGCCTTATCATCAGGTGGTAAAGTATGATTCCATTGTTTGGGAAAGAAGAGGGGAGGAGCTGTTGGAAATGCAGGGGGAGGACGTGAAAGTTTTGGAAGAGAAGCGGAAAACGGTGGAACCGGGTATCATGGCAAGAGAACCGTTATTCCCGGGGGATAAAGGGTATAATAGTTTGTAGATTCATGTTTCCGGCAGAGAAGCTGATAAACATACAGTTTCCCCGCCGGAAAGTTTCTTGATAGGTCTACTTTTTAGCTTTTTGCAGAACAATATCGATTTGTGTTTTCTGACCTACGGAGACCTCTTGTGTTTTCATTTCTTTTTTCGAGAAAACCAGTGTGTCTGCGTTTGTCACGAAAAGAACGTAAGTTCCTTTCGTGTTTGTGCGTGTGCCAACTTCTCTTCCTTTAATCATAATCGTAACATCGCTCAAAGGTTTTCCCGTGGTATCTGTTACTGTACCGGTGACTTTTTTCTGGATGTCAAGTGCATTTGTCGATAAATGATTACCGAGGATAATTCCACCTAAGATAAGGAGAATGAATACAATCTTTGTTCGCATAATAGAGGTTTTTAGATAATGCTTTTAATAATCTGTTCTTTCGTGTAATTTAGAGTAGTATTTGGTATTGTCTGCTGGTTTTGAAGTTGGGGGGATTTTTTTGAAATCTCTCCTTGTAAGATAACATTAATTACAGTTTGATTTTTTACTTGAACTTTTTGAGTTTGCATTCCAATGAATGAAAATTCGAGAACATTTTTTGAGGTGACATAGATAGTGTAATTCCCCTCGGCATCTGTAATAGCACCGGTGTTAGTACCTTTGATTTTAACTGTTGCTCCAGCTATTGGTTCACCTTGGGCGTTAGTGACTTTTCCTGTTACTTTAAATTGTTGATCTACAGCCATTGTAATAAGACTAATTCCTAATAGTAGGGTAAAGAGCATTGTAGCCTTTCTGATAAATGTTTTTGTTTTCATGTTTTAAAATTTTAAATTAGTATTAGAAATGCCGAGTTATTTGCGACTTGTTATTGGCCGATATATTTCCATTTCACGGCATCTGCATAGATGATTTGATCCGGATTAGTGGTTTTATCGCTTAATGTAATGGTGTTTGCTCCGGCAGGGAAATCGAATGTACCAATAGATACCCAACCCTCGTCCGCGGGTTCTATTCTTAAAGTGACCTTTTCCTCTCCGTTTTTTGTTGTTAGCGTGTAATATTGTTCCGAGTGTCCTTCAGCGGGAGCTTGGTTTTCGACGAGGTAAACGAAAACTTCGTATCGCCCTTCTTCGGGCAATTCTCCCGTCCACGCTACCGGGGCATTGCCTTTCCCGGCTTTTTTGAATACCATGCTTTTGATGATGTCGCCGTGGAAACCTTGTGTTCCGGCACAGTATGTCCATTCTGTCGGGGCGGCCTCGTTGATGATAAAAAGCATGTGTTGGAAAATGTATGTTTTCTCTTTCTTCGGGGAAAGTAACGTACCTAGTTTTTTCTTCCGGGAGGTAACGCCTATCCTGAAACCGTTGTCTTCGTTATCGACGATAATTTCATCCGAGGGAGGAAAGAATTGTTGATTATCGATGGCAAATTTGCCGCGTGAGGTGTCTTGGGTGATGCTTGCGTCTTCATGAATTTTATACGAGATGCCGTTGGGTATATTCCATGATAGATTCAGGTTAATTTCAAAGTTCGGGATACGTTCTATTTCCCTTGTTTCTTTAATTTCCCAGCTTGTTCCCGCGGGAATGCGGTAAGCTTGTTTGTTCTTTCCGGTTTCTGTTGTTGTTGATATAATACCTTCTGTTTCACTATTGTTGTATATTTTGAAGGATAGTTGGTACAATTCACTTTCATCCGATTCTATTTTTTGTGCTTTTATATCTTTCACGATATAGCTCGGGATTGACTGCGCATTATACCATAGAGGAATGAAATCGTTAAGATGGATATTGTAATGATCGGCTATTTCCATGCATAAAGAATCGAAGGATAATTCTTGGAAATGATGTTTATTCCGGTAAACATTTATGAAACGTTGAATTTCTTCCGGTGGTATTTGCAAGTTAATGTGGTTTATGAATTCGAATGTTTTAAGTTGGAGTATACTTTCTAGGGTTGAAAAGTGAAGCGTGTCGTCATTCAGTGCTTCTCTCAGACTATGTGATGAAAGATAACGGTTTGCCTTGAGTGATTCGTTATTTCCCATGAAGTGGATGAGTTGGCGTTGTTTTTGTGTTTCAAAAACATATAGAATTTTATCCATGACGGGATAATCTTTTGAATAGAAGTAGCTGGAATGATTAAAGAATAGAGATGTTAGGTCGTGATAATTGTTTATCATTTCCGGTGTTTTGCTAGCTCTCCCGAGAGAGGGTACGAAAATATTCCGGGAGTCGCGTATTGTTGATGGTTGGAATAATTTACGAATAATAAAATCGAGGTAGAGTTCTTCTCGTGTTTTATTGTAGGGGAGTCCCATGTTGATTCTATTTTGTATACTTTCTTCTACTTGATTCCGGAAGTGACGAGAGAATGTAGTGTATGACGTGATCCATTTTTCCGGGAACAGTACGATTTCCGGTTGAATGAACTCGCTCCCGTTACTCCATTTCCGGGAGAAGGTGGTGAACGACACGGGTGTTTCGGTCAACGTGAATTTCGTGAACGGGTATTGTTTTCGGATGCGTCCTTCCATGTTTTCTTTATTTTCCCGTAAAGTAGCTTCCAGTTTTTCTCTCGTTAGGTTTTTGAGTAGTTTTTCTAGGTGGTTATGACCTTTGAACGTGTATAGTTCCATGGTCACGGAATCTACTTCAATGCTCTTTTTCTCGTAGTCCCCGATGCATAGCGTGAGTCCGGTCAGGTTATACTTGTTATTGAATAATATGGTGTCCTGTTTATGTTCCGGTATTCCTTGGGATATGACGGTTTTATTTTTTCCAGTGATAACTTTCAGGGAAAAACGGGTGAAGTCTTTTATCACGGCATAGGGAGTGCGTAAATTCACGGGAGGGATAGTCGCGGGATACCATAGACATTCCGGTGTCAGCAGGGTATAATCGTCCCCCACGTATGCGTAGCGTTTGCCGAAGTGTAGGGGGGAGTTCTGGTATTGGTCGTTCCAGTATTCCCGTGTATTTACATCCGGGTAACATACACGTTCATCGATTTTCCCTTGATAATTTATTCGTAGTGATAGCGAATCCCCGGGTAATAGCGGATGGGACAGGGTAATTACTTGATTTTCCCTGCTGAATTTGACTTCTTTCCCATTATCGAGGGATAGCCGCGTGAGTTTCAGCGTTGGATTAAGGTACAGTAAGATTTCGGGGATTGGGTTCTTTGTGGTATTCGTGATTAGCAATTGGCTGTAGCAAAAAAGTTGATCGGCATTTTGACGCACGCTAAGTTCGTGTCGGGTAATGTGTGTCGGGGGATAATCGTTGTATTTTAATGCCGTTTCCCGATATCGATTCCGGGTGACCTCATCCGTTCGGAAATGGTTGTAATAATTTAGACCGGGGAGAATACTCGCGAATAGTATTCCTGTCGCGATGACACGAATACGCGGATTTACACGGGGATTGTTTGGAAGTCGTTTTTCCAGTCCGATAGAATAAATGATGCAAGCTATTCCTAAAAGCAGGAAACATGTTCGTTGCGTCAAATAATTCGATAGGGCGACGTGTCCGGTGATATCCGAGAACACGTTGGGTAAACAGATTGCCCGAAAATCAAAGAGCCCGTGTTGTAGAGTCGGTATATAATACAAGGACACGAGCATAAATATAAATAAGAACAACATGGATATTCCCCCGTTTCTGACTAGAGCGGTTGTCAATATAGACAGTCCGGTCAAGAATAAGAGGGTGGGGAATGACAACGTGAACCAATAAAAGATGTACGGGAAAAGCTGAAAAGGGGAATCACTGTCGAAAATGTGTATTCCCACGGCAGATACAATAGATATTGCATTCAGTATAAGTAAAGTGGTAATAATTCCCATGCTTTTCCCGATGATATATTCCGTGTTGCTTGCATTTTTGGTTTGTATGGCGACTAGCGTGTCCGCGTGTTTTTCTCGTCTTCTCCATTCACTGACGGCTAAAATGATTAAGACTGATTGGAGTATGGTGAACAGATACGTGTTCACGAAAGGCACGGATGACGGCAGGGCAATCATAAACCAATAACTGGCTTGTTCTTTGCTTTGTAGAGAGTGTTGAAGAAGAAAAATTGTGATTAATCCCAGCAAGGCTATTCCTTGGAATACCGTGTTTCTCCGGATAAATTTTCTCTCGTAACGAGTGATAGTTCTAATGTTTTGAAGGTTCATGGCAGTCGTTTTATATAAATAAAGACACCGCTGAAACCTTTGCGGGATGAATGAAGTGGGATATATTTTATTCTATTTCGTATTTTCCTGAATTGAAATATTCCCGGAGTTTACGGATTGCGGAGTATTTCAGGGTTTTTATCGTGTTTATCGAGATGCCCATGATTTGTGCGATTTCTCTGTTTTCATAACCGGATAGAACGAGACGCATAATTCGGGCGCTTTGAAGTGGTAACGTGTTGATAGCGTTGATTAAGGCTTGGTTTGTATCTTCCGCGATCAGTAGGTTTAGAACTTTCGGATCTTCAGATTCTTCCATTTCCAGTTTATTGTATCTCTCGTTTTCTCGTCGTTGTCCTCGTAGATAGTTTAAAGATTCGTTCTTTACCATCGTATAGAGAAAATTGTCTATTAGGTTGATCTCTTGTAGATTATGCTGGTCTTCCCAAAACTTGATAATCACCTCTTGTGCTATGTCTTGAGCCACATCCGGAGAACCGACAAAACGAACTGCAACAGCGCATAAAGGGGCATAGTGCTCTTTGATAAAAGTTTCTAATTCAAGGTTTTTCTTCATATCAATAATCGTTCGTTTAAAACGATTCGAGAATGCCCGGATACAGCCGATATTTGGCTGTTGTAATAGGTTAATAATGAATGTTGTAAAAATAACCGAAAATAAATCTTGTGATGATTTGGTAATATAAAAAAACGAAGGTTAAATAATATCGAGTGCAAGTATAAAAATAATTTTTGATTTTTTCCTGTTTTCATTCATCCCGTGACTCTTTTTGTGGTGTCTATATAGAAACGAAAGAAAGATGATGACATATAGTAGAGCGGAAATACTGGCACAAATTATTATCCGAGTGAAGTTGGGAACGGCCTCTGCGGAAGAAAGAGAGGTATTGGGAAGTTGGCTGGACGAGAGTGAGGATAATCGCCAATTGTACAAGAATATTATTCGTTGGAAATGTATTCGGGAGAGGTTGAGATTGGAAGATGAAATTAACCAGACGACGGACTTCAAGCGGGTACACCGGGTCGTTTCAAGACGTTTGGTTCATAAGGATTTCGGACAGAAGCAGTGGCGGCGGATCGGTTGGGTTGCCGGGATTGCGGCAGTATGTTTATTCGGGGTGTTCTTGACGTGGAACTCCAAACGGCAGCCCGATACGCTTGTTGGCGTGAATGAACGGCAGGATATCAGGAAAATACCCATGCAGCCCACGAGAGAAAAAGTGATGCTGGTACTTGAAGACGGGCGTCAGTTCGGGTTGGTTAGTCACGCATCGGATAGTATAAAATTGTCACAAGTGACCCTTGTCGGCGAAGGAAATGGTTTATCATATAGATTGCACGCGGATTCCGTTCCCCGGCAGGAATCCCGACATAGAATTTATACCACGGTCGGGGGTGACTATGCATTGGTATTGAGTGATGGAACACGGGTTTGGTTGAACGCGGAAACAGAGTTGGAATATCCCGTGCAGTTTATCGGTAAAGAAAGGGTGGTCAGACTGAAAGGAGAGGCTTATTTTGAGGTGGAACACGATGCAGAGCGGCCATTTATAGTGGAAACGGGAGATATGCGGACGCGGGTACTTGGTACTTCGTTTAATATCAGCGCTTACGCGAACGAGGACGCCGTGTACACTACGCTATTATCGGGAAAAGTGGAAGTAGGTTTGGCGGATAATGCGGAGCATGGGATTGTTCCTGTTTTGTTGAAACCCGGAATGCAATCCCAGTGGGAAAGAGGAACGGATGATTTCGTGGTGCGTGAGGTCGATCCGGCTAATTACGTGGCATGGAGGTATGGGGTATTCGTGTTTAATGAAGACGATCTGGATGTTGTTACCCGTATGCTTTCCCGGTGGTACGAGGTGCGTTTTATCACGGACGGCATACGCGTGGGACATCATACATTTAGCGGAAAAATGAGTAAAGACGAGAAACTTGAATCAATCTTGAAGATGTTGACTATGGCAGGAGGACCTGAGTTTAAAATTGAAGGAAATATTGTACGCGTTATAGAGAAACGATAATAAAACCGGAAATGCGTTGCAGGCATTCCCGGTTAATTAACCTTGTTGACAGCAAGGTACTTGTTTAATTAAAACAGAACAAAACTATGAAAAAAAACTACAAGACAAAAGTGTTTTGTAGACTTTCGGTGATGCGGGTGGCGTTTTGCAGCATTTTACTGCTGTCATTAAACGCTTTTTGGATAAGCTCATCGGTCTACGGGCAACAGAATGTTAAAAGAATTTCTTTAAAACAGGAGCAGGTAAGTGTGCTTGACGCTTTGAGGGAGATCAATCGACTGAGCGACAATATGGTCGTGTTTAAGAAAGAAGAGGTAGAGAAAGAAACGAAACGAGTGACGATTGACTTGAAGGACGTGACTGTCTTGGATGCAGTGAAAGCTTGCGTGGAGAATACTAACCTGACTTGCGTGGAATACGCGGGCAGGGTGGTGGTAACTCCGAAAAAAGAAGCACTCTCGTTGACTATCACGGGAGTTGTGCGTGACGACAAGGGGGAACCTTTACCGGGGGCAACGATTGTTTTGAAAACCGATTCCTTGCAGATTGGTACGAGTGCCGACGTGCAGGGTGCGTATCGTTTGACTGTCCCGACGAGTGCGACAACATTGGTATTCTCTTTCATGGGATACAAAACCAAGGAGGTAGCGATCAAAGGACAAACGACGATTAACGTGGTACTGGACGAAGACGTGATGAATGTCGAGGAGGTTGTCGTGACGGGTATTTTTACCCGGAAAGCCGAGAGTTATTCGGGTTCCGCCGTAACTATCCGGGGTGAGGAATTGAAACGTGTCGGGAACCAGAATCTGTTCCAGAGTTTAAAGAATCTGGATCCCTCGTTATTGATTATGGATAATATCGCTCAAGGGTCGAACCCTAACGCGATGCCGAATATGCAATTGCGCGGCGCATCTACTTTTCCTACTGACGAAACTTCTTTGAAGAGTCGTTTTCAAGATGATCCGAACACCCCTTTGTTTATTTTGGACGGGTTTGAAACTACCACGGAGAAAATATTCGACATGGATATGAACCGGATCGAGAGCGTGACCATTTTGAAAGATGCGGCGGCAAAAGCGATTTATGGTTCAAAAGCGGCGAACGGGGTGGTCGTTATAGAAACGAAAAGGGCGCCTCAAGGACAAACGCTCGTATCCTACGTGGGAAGTCTTGATTTGGAGATGCCGGATCTTACCAGCTATGATTTGACGAATGCTTTGGAAAAGCTGGAAGTCGAGAGAAGAGAAGGGTATTACGAGAGTTTGGGGACGTTCGTGGACGATAAAGTTGATTACATGCAATTGTACAATGAGCGCTTGCGGAGAGCTAAGGAAGGACTGGACACGTATTGGTTATCCAAACCCTTGCGCACGAGCGTGGGGCAGAAACACTCCTTGCAGGTGGAAATCGGTACGGAAATGTTATCCGCTATAGGTTCTTTTTCTTACAACGACGTGAAAGGAGTTATGAAAGGCTCCGACAGAAGGGTTATCGGCGGTGATTTGAACTTATCCTATCGCGCGGGTAAAGTCCTGTTCCGGGATATTATGAGTGTGTCGAGTATGAAAAGTAATGATTCTCCTTATGGTGATTTTTCAACTTATGCGGCATTGAATCCTTATGTTTCGCCTTATGACGAGAGCGGGAATTTGGTGCAATATCTGGATGATTTTACTACTGGTAGTTCAACATTGGGAAATCCCTTGTTCGATGCGAAACTGGGTGTGAAGCAAACGGATACTTATCTGGATTTTACTAATAATTTTTACGTGGAAATACAACCGTACGAGGGGTGGAAACTCATGGCTCGCTTGGGAATGACTTCAAAAAGAACGGATAGTGAGGATTTTTATCCGTCCGATCATTCGAAATTTAAGGATTATTCCAGTGATGAGGATTCTCAATTGAGAAAAGGAAGCTACGAGATGAGTAACGGGAAATCGTGGACGATATCGGGCGATTTCTCCGTGCAATTCAGTAAAGCGATTAAGAAACACGATTTGTTCGCGACAGCACAATGGTCGGTAACGGAAACAAAATATTCGGAAGTTACCCATTACACGGAGGGGTTCCCGAATAAACGAATGAACAGTATCATATTTGCCCGACAATACGCGAAAGAATCAACCCCGACGGGGAGTAATTCGATACAACGGGAGTTAAGATACGTGGTTTTGGGCGGATACAGTTATGACAATCGTTTCCTCGCCGATTTGACCCTACAGGGAAGTGCGGCTTCTGTTTTCGGGACGGATAACAAGTGGGGAACATTTTGGAGTCTTGGTTTGGCATGGAATATTCACAACGAGAAGTTTATGGAGAATAGCAATATCCGGCAATTGAAATTGCGGGGATCTGTCGGAACTACCGGGAATCAGAATTTTGCCAGTAATTTGTCGATGTCCGTTTACAACTATTACACGAATAAATATTATCAAGGTTTCTCCGGAGCTTATTTGGCAAACATGGAGAATCCTGATTTAGGCTGGGAAGAAAAGGTGGATTACACTATCGGTTTGGATGCCAATGTCGGGAATCTACTTTTGAAATTCGATGCTTATATCGCTGATACGAAAAATATGGCGTTTAACCGTAGTTTGGTTACTTCCACCGGATTCTCTGTCGTGCGTGATAATTTGGGGAAGGTGAGAAACAAAGGTATCGAATTATCCGCTACTTATTCGGTGATCCGGAAAAAAGATGCTTTCCTGAATGTCTATTTCAAAATTGCCACGAATGATAATCGGGTTAAGAAAATCTCCGATGCCTTGAGATCTTATAACGAACAGATGAAACAGGCAGCTATTGACGAGAAACAGACTATGCCCGTGGCGATCTATCAGGACGGTAAGCCTCTGAATTCTATCTGGGCAGTGAAGTCCTTAGGAATTGATCCGAACACGGGGCAGGAAGTATTTCTCGATCTCGACGGGAATAAAACCTTCACGTGGAGTGCGGCAAACTTGGTGTACTGTGGTTCTTCCGATCCGAAATATAACGGTAACTTCGGTTTTAACGGGGAATACAAGGGATTGGGATTGAGTGCCGTATTTACTTATTACGGGGGTGGAAAAATGTATAACAACACGCTCGTGAGTCGGGTGGAGAATTGCTATATCGGAAATAATGTCGATCGTCGGGTTTTCTCCGATCGTTGGTATTATTCGGGACAGAATGCACAGTATATAAACGGGTACAAGAATGGCGGAACGCAAGCTACTTCTCGTTTCGTGCAGAAAGATAACGTGCTTACGATTTCTTCGTTGAGTTTATATTACGAGATACCGCAAGATATAGTGAAACGAATGTATTTACAGCGTTTGAAATTGGGTGTGTATATGAATGACGTGGCCACTTTTTCATCCATAAAAGTAGAAAGGGGAACCAGTTATCCGTTCGCCCGGACGCTTTCATTCAGTTTGCAAGGAACATTTTAAATAGGAAAGACATGAAAATAAAAATATGGTATATCGGAATCGTGACGTGCATGATGTTCATGACAACGGCATGTAACGATTGGTTGGAAACAACTTCGGAAACTCAGGTGGAGGCGTCGGATTTGTTAAATTCCGAGGATGGGTTTAAAGATGCGATCATCGGTGTTTATATTAACATGGGAAGTGAAGATGCCTACGGTAAAAATTACACGTGGTTTGCCAACGATTTGGCAGGCTCCCCTTATAAAATACAAGGAACTCTGGCAGAGTACGAGGTTTGGCAGAAACACAGGTATTCCACGGTAAGAGGATACGCTACTTTCAAAAAGATGTGGGCGAGGAGTTATAACGTGATTGCCAACGTGAACGAGATATTGACTTATCTGGAGAAAAACGGTAGCAAACTGGATAGCCGGGTGTATAACTTGATGAAAGGTGAGATGTTGGGAATACGGGCTTTTGTTCATTTTGACCTGTTACGGATGTTCGGTTTGCCTGATTGGGTAGCTAATGCCGATAAATATACGGTTCCTTACGTGACTGCATTCACGAAGGAGCAAACTCCGCAACGTACTTACAAAGCGACAGCCGAACTGCTGTTCGAGGATATAAAAAATGCCTTGGCTTGTTTGGAAAAAGACCCGGCGCGTAAAGAGGTAAGCGAGAGTGATTACGAGGATATTAATTTGGACGGATTCTGGGATGACCGGGGAAAGCGCATGAATTATTACGCGGTGGAGGCTTTGGCTGCCCGTGTTTGTATGTGGGAAGGAAGCGACGAGAGGTTGGAAGAAGCTCTTGGGTACGCGCAAGATGTTATTGATCATAGTTTTGCCGAGTGGATTGATCTGGAGGCTTTTTTAGCAACATCCGTGAACGATTATCGTGATTGGACTTTCTCGACGGAACATTTATTCTCGTTGGAAGTCATGGGGTTGACAGATTTGACACAAGGGTATTTGCTAGTGACCAGTACGGATTATCAGGGGATTAAATTGAGCGAGGATGCCGTATTGGAGGTATTGTTCAAACTTTACGAGGGATCTGAAATATTGCCTTCGGCGAACGACGTGCGCTACAATACGTTGTTAGTTCCGGTTGACGGGGGGGCGGCTTACAATTGCCGTAAATTATACCAGTCGGATAATTATAACCGGAATTATCGGAATAGAATCCCGATGATGAAAATCTCGGAGATGTATTATATCGCCGCGGAGTACTATATCAATAAAGGGCAGAATGATAAAGCATTGTCCATGTTGGATATCGTGCGGGAACACCGCGGGGTTATCGAAACGTATGACCCGCTGACAGCGGATGCCCGTGAAGAATTGACCTTGGAATACATACGTGAATTTATGAGTGAGGGACAGACTTTCTATTATTGGAAACGAACGGGTATTGCTTGTCCCGAGACCGAGTTTGAAGTATCGCCGGAAGATTTGATTTACCTGTATCCGCAGGAAGAGGTATCCGAGGGTGGAAGACATCAGGATTTATAATTTAAAAAGAATAAAGATGAAAAGTCTGATAAAATATGGATTGGGATTTGTCGTGTGCCTCTTTTTCGCGAGTTGCAGCGACGAGAAGGTGGAGTTCTATAATGCTAAGGATTGTGCGTTGAATTTTTCAACAAAAGAAGTTCAATACTCTTACGCGAAGAATTTGGAGAAAAACGATGTGGTTGTCCAAGTGCCGATCACGGTCGTGGGACCAACGACGGATTTTGACAGGGAAGTTTCTTTTACAGTTTTGCGGGATAGTAGTCGCAACGTGGCGGAAGGGGATTACTCTATCGCCCCTTGTGTGGTGAAAGCTGGGGAATTGTCTTCGCGTCTTGATGTGACGATAAAATATAGCGAGGAACTGGCGGATACTTCTAAGTTGTTATCCTTGCAATTGGTGGAAAATGATTACTTCGGAGCCGGAATGAAAGGCAATGATATGGCTTCTGTCTTGTGGACGGACTTGCTGGTTCGCCCGCACCAAACGACGATATGGAGAACGTGGTGGTTCTGGTTCGGAAGAACGTATAGCCGGAATTTCCACGAGTTGCTGATTACCGTGTTTGGTGACGAGGTGGAGATTACCAGCTATTATGCCGTAACTTCCGTTATCGAGGAGCATCCGGAATTTGTCCGTGTTGCGACCTTGCCATACTGGTATGCGGCCAATCGCAAGTTGCGCGATTACGTGGAGGCTTACGATAAGGCACATCCGGATGCGCCGTTGATGCATAGTGATGATGCGCAGTACTATTCTTCTTATGCTTTGGGAGTCGGACAGGGAGTTTCCCGTGTCGGTTACACGATAGCATCGACGTTGGACAGAAGGTATTAATTTAAGAATTTTATGACTATGAATAAAATGATATACGTGTTGCTTGTCATACTGGTAGGAGGGATTGTATCCTGCTATGACGACAAAAGCAAGAAGGCTAACAGGGAAATACCCGAGGTAACCATAACGACGGACAAAGAAATACTGGAGGCTGTCTATGGAAAAGAGTTGATCGTGAAGCCCGTGATAAAGAAAGGCGATCAGGGGAGTGCCAATCTATCGTATCAGTGGCAAGTAAATCTCACTCCCCGGGGACATGAATTGATGGACATCGGTGAAGGGGCTGAATTAATTTACGAGGTGGCGAATGAGCCGAGTGGTAATCCTTATTTGTTGGTATTGAGAGTGACTGATAATGACGAGGGGATTGATTATTACAAGATGTGGGATTTGTACGTCAGTAATTCTTTTGGTGAAGGTTTGCTTGTTGCTCACACGGGAAACAGTGGGGAGACTTCCGATCTGACTTTTGTTAAAGCTCCGCAGGTGACATACGGTTACGAGGAAGAGCCGGAATATACCCGCGATATATATTCTTTTGCCAACGGGGGACTTATTGAAGGACGTGTCAATTCGGTTGTTGCCAATATAGCGACTAATGGGGCTACATACAATTTGTCCCGTTTGGTTATTGGTACGGATAAGGAGATATTTTCTGTGGATCCGGTAACTTTCGGGCGTACGATGTCGAATGAAGATTTGTTTTTTCAAGCACCAACCTTGTTTAAAGTGGAAACAATAAGTACGGCTGTGGGTAATTGCTTGCTTACCATTATTGATGGAAAAGCCTACGGGCAGATAGGTAACGGAGCTTATCAATTTTTCTCCCCGATGAACTATGCCGCCGGTTCTACCCAAGTTTTTAACGGGAAATTGGCAGTGGAAAAAACTACTAGCGTGATGACGGCTGCGTTCACTTGTTATGACGAAACGAACGGTTATTTCGTTTATGGTGCTAACTTTTTGGTGTTTAATAACGGTGCAACTTCTATACTGACGCAACAGTTGGGAGAAGGGCAGTATGTTTTTGATCCGGGTAATTTGCCGAATAAAAAAGCAATAGCGGCAGGAGTGGGTAATAATTCGGAACACTTGCACTTGTTACGGGACTTAAACTCAGGTTTGGATACTTTGTTTAAAATATCGTCGATAAGTTATGTTCCCGGCGGAACCGGAAAGATCTCCATAAACGAGTGTACGGATATCACTCAGGCTGTTGATTACGCTTTTTGCGAAAACATGGATGTGATGTATTACGCCACGGACGATAAAATCTATCCGGCGCTATTAGCCGGAAGCAGTGCCCGGAGCGGCACACCTTGGAATTTGCCTTCAACAGGCGAACGTATAACGAGAGTTCAGGTATATCAGCAGGCATGGTATGGAAATAGCGCTTATTCTTCGGAAGATTACGAGTTTATACATGCCCAACACCAGAAGCAATTGTTGGTATCGACGTATAATTCGTCCACGGGTGAAGGAAAAGTATATATTGTGCCTATTACCACTTTAGGAACAGGAGCACTTGGAGAAGCCTCGCAAGTATTGACAGGTTTCGGGGAAATAACAGCAATAGGAACAACATTAAAATAATCATCTTACAGAAGGGGAGAGATGGTGAAATGCCGGAAAACCTCTCCCCTGTTTATTAATTACATCATTATGGAGCAACCAATAGTAAAAGTAGAGCATCTGTCTCATCGTTACAGCGTGCAGTGGGCGATTCAGGATATTAATTTTGAAATTTACGAGAAAGGAATATTAGGTCTGTTAGGTTCAAACGGGGCAGGGAAGTCTACTACCATGAATATCATGTGCGGCGTGTTGAATCAGGCGAAAGGTGAAGTGTACATTAACGGGATTAACTTCCGGGAAGACCCTATCGCCGCGAAAATGAATATCGGCTTCTTACCCCAGAAACCGCCGCTGTACACGGATTTGACGGTAGACGAGTATTTGGCGTACTGCGCGGAATTGCGGTCTGTGGAACCGAAGAAAATTAAGTCTGCCGTGCTGTCAGCCATGGATAAATGTGGTATATCGCATTTTAGCAAAAGGTTGCTGAAAAACTTGTCGGGCGGTTACCAGCAACGAGTAGGGATAGCTCAAGCTATCATCCACAATCCCAAATTCGTCGTGCTGGACGAACCGACCAATGGTTTAGACCCGAATCAGATACTTGAAATCCGGGATTTAATCAAAGAGATAGCGTACGATCGCTCGGTATTGCTCTCGACACATATTCTCTCGGAGGTACAGGCGACTTGCGACCATATCAAGATGATCGAGCAGGGACATCTTGTCTTTTCCGGAACAATGGATGAATTTAACAATTATATACAACCCCAATCATTGTTAATCACGTTGAAAAATCCTCCGTCAATCGAGGAATTACAACAAATACAAGGTGTCGTGCGTGTGGATTCGGTGACAGCGAAGAACTTTAGAGTGTGGTTCGAGCCGGAGGAAGACATCAATAACCGTATCGTCAATACGAGTGTTGCACGAGGATGGATGTTGAGTGAGATCACGGTGGAACGGAGTTCTCTGGATGAAATATTTGCCCGCTTGTCCGGTAAAAGTAAACTTGAAGCGTAATCGGTTATGAGAAAAATATTAAAAATTGCCGCGACAGAGTTATGCACTCTGTTCTATTCCCCCATAGCTTGGTTAATCCTGATTATTTTCACGGTACAGGCGGGAATGCAGTACGTGAAAGTAATAGATATCATGTTGATGCAACAGTTCTCCAGACCGTTATGGTACAGTATCGCTAAAGAATTGTTGACCGGGGCGTGGGGAATATTCCCGAATATGCTGGGGCATCTTTATTTATATATCCCTTTGTTGACCATGGGATTGATGAGTCGGGAATTTAGCAGTGGTTCTATCAAATTGCTTTATTCCTCGCCGGTATCCAGTTTCCAGATTATTTTCGGGAAATATCTTTCCATGATGGTATATGCTTTGATTCTGGTAGCGATCGTACTTGTGTTCGTGGGTTTCACCATTCTGCACGTGCCTCATTTTGATATATCTTTGTTACTCTCCGGTATTTTGGGCTTCTATCTGGTCGTGTGTGCTTATGCCGCTATCGGTTTATTCATGTCCTGTCTGACGTCTTATCAAGTCGTGGCGGCTGTCGCCACGTTGGCGGTTCTGACTTTCTTGAATTACGTGGGGAACATTGGGCAGGGGATTCCGTTCGTGCAGGATATCACTTACTGGCTGTCCATTTTCGGTCGTTCAGATCAATTGATCGACGGTTTGATTTGCAGTGAAGACGTGTTGTATTTCTTGATCGTTATTGCGTTATTCGTCACGCTCTCTGTGATGAAAATTCAAGCTGGAAAAACGAAGAGAACCAAGAGTGTGGCTGCCATGCGTTACGGGGGGGTAGTCGTCGTGGCGATGTTATTGGGGTATATCACGTCCCGTCCGGGATTGATGTGTTATTATGATGCCTCTTCCATTAAGGTTAATAGCTTGACTGCCGAAAGTCAGGAAATCATGAAACAACTGGACGGGGGAATGACGATCACAACCTACGTGAATCTGTTGGATGATGAACGCAATCTGATTTTCCCCGCTATGGCGAATAGTGATAAAGCCAAGTTCAAAAAATACATTCGCTTCAAACCGGAGATCGAAATGAAGTATGTCTATTACTACGCTGATGCCGGGAATGAAGCATTGAATGAGTTGTACCCGAATCTTGATTTGAAACAAAAGGCATGGAGGGTTGCCACGCTGAACGGGCAGAATATCGAGCGTTTTCTTACCCCTGAAGAGATCGACAAACAGATTGATCTGTCGGGAGAAGAATACCGTTTCGTGCGGCAAATCGAGCGGGCGAGCGGTGAAAAAGCCTTTTTGCGCATCTTTGAAGACGGAAGTCGTGATCCGAGAGAAGCAGAACTATCTGCCGCGATGAAACGTTTGGTGATGAAATCCCCGAAGGTGTATTTCCTTACCGGACATGGCGAACGGGATATCAACAAAGCCGGGGATAAAGATTATCGTAGTTTCACGAAAGATCGTAGTTTCCGCTATGCATTGATAAATAACGGTTTTGACGTGGTAAGTCTATCTCTGGCAGAAATTCCCGTTATCCCAGAAGAAGTAAGTGTTCTGGTGATAGCGGATGTGCAATCACCTCTAAGCGAGGATGAATTACAAAAAATCGATCAATACATCGGGCGAGGTGGAAATCTTGTTATAGCCGGAGAGCCGGGAACGTCCGGAGTGATGAATCCTATCACTCGTCCCTTGGGCGTGCGCTTTGAACAAGGAACTTTGGTACAACCCACGGGTAGTTATGCCGACGATCTATTGATCTGTCGTTTTGTAGAACCGGGGGTCAACGTGATGACCGCATACCGGGGATTATTCCGGAATAATTACGTGATCACGATGCCCGGAACAGCCGTAATGAGCTATGATACTACCGCGGGATTCCGGGTTGCCCCTGTACTGTCGACGTATGACAAGGGCAGTTGGAATGAGTTGGAAACTGTGAACTTCACGGACGAGAAAGCGGTGCTGAATGTCCGGGCGGGCGAGGTGGAACAGACATACCCGACTTTGCTGGCTCTTACCCGGCAAGTCGGTGACCGGGAACAACGGGTGGTTGTCCTTGGGGATGCCGATTGCATGAGCAATGCGGAATTGTTGATGAATCGGCGTGGCGTGCGTGCGGCGAACTTCAACTTGATCACGGGAATGTTCCGGTGGTTGAGTTACGAGGAATTCCCTTTGGTGTTAAGTGCGATTTCTCCTCAAGACAAAGTGTTGGAACTCACGAAGGACTCCATGACGTGGGTGCGTGTCGGGTTGTTGTGGGTACTTCCCGGGTTATTCGTGTTGGGATATATCGGGATTTGGTTAAAAAGAAGACGGAGATAATACGGTAATTTTTAGAGTATGAGAAAAATATTAAAAATAGCGGGGAACGAGTTAAAAGCTCTTTTCTATTCACCCGTGGCGTGGTTTATACTGGTGATATTTGTTTTTCAAGCGGGTAGTAGTGGCGTGCAGTGGCTTCAAGCTTTTCTTCGTCAACAATTTCTGGGTGATCCGATAGAATACAGTATCACGACGGCATTGTTGACCGGGATGACGGGAATGTTCACCGCGATCCAGCAGAATCTGTATCTCTACATCCCGCTTCTCACCATGGGATTGATGAGTCGGGAATTGGGAAGTGGTTCCGTGAAATTGTTGTACTCCTCTCCGGTGACGGCGGGGCAGATCGTTTGGGGTAAATTCATTTCGATGATGGTTTACGGTTTGTTGCTGGTAGGTGTGCTGCTGGTAATTAATCTTTTCGTGGCTTGTATCGTACCTTCCTATGATTTCGGTTTACTCTTTTCCGGTTTGCTGGGTTTATTCCTGTTGATGTGTGCTTATGCGTCTATCGGTTTATATATGTCGTGCCAAACCTCTTACCAAGTGGTGGCGGCGATGGGAACACTGGCCGTGTTAATCGTGTTGAACTTTATCGGAGAGGTGGGTCAGAGTGTAGAATTTGTACGGGAAATCACCTATTGGTTATCCATTAAAGGGCGTGCGACACAATTTATCAATGGTCTGGTATGCAGTGAAGATTTGCTTTATTTCGTTATCGTGATTGCTTTTTTCCTGACACTCTCGATTATGAAAATCGAGGGACATCGGGCAAAAAGGAGCAGATGGGTTTCCATCGGGAGATATTGTGCCGTTGTAGCTGTCGTTGTCGCTGCAGGCTATCTGACTTCCCGTCCGGGATGGTTGTTATATCACGATATGACGGCGGACAAAACGCAAACTCTGACGAAAGGCAGCCAAGATATACTGGCAAACATGAAGGGAGATCTAACCATAACTACTTACGTGAACCTGTTGGGAGTGAATAGTACCTACGGGATGCCGGAACGGGTAAAAGGTGACATGGAGAACTTCAAACAATATATACGCTTCAAATCGAACATTGAATTGAAGTATGTCTATTACTATTTGCTTGATAATGAAAATATCCGTGTTCGTTATCCGGGATTGAGCGACCGGGAAGTTGCCATGAAATACACTGACATTCAGAAATTGAATATCGATATGTTTTTGTCGCCGGAAGAGATTAAAAAACAGATAGATTTGGCTCCCGAGGGGTACCGTTTCGTGCGTCAACTGACTTTGGATAACGGGGAGAAAGTCTTCCTTCGACTTTTCGAAGATCAACTCGTGTTCCCCCGGGAAGCTGAAATTTCGGCTGCCATGAAACGTTTGATCGTGAAACCTCCCAAGGTGGCTTTCCTCACCGGTCACGGGGAAAGGGATGTGAATAATGTCGGTGACCGGGATTATTTCTCTTTTGCGAATAACAAAACTTTCCGTTACGCTTTGATTAATCAGGGATTCGATGTTATTTCTCTTGATCTGTCCCGTGGAGGGACTATTCCAGTGGATGTCGATATCCTCGTGATTGCGGATATGCGGATTCCTTTCACTGAGCAGGAACAGCAAGCGTTCGACCAGTATATTGCTAGAGGAGGAAACCTGATTATTGCCGGAGAGCCCGGTCGACAGGCTGTTATGAATCCCTTGGTAGAACCGTTTGGTGTTCGTTTTATGCCGGGAATGCTCGTGCAACCCACGAAAGATTTTAACGTTGACCTCATCCAATGTGATGTGACAAAGGCCGCCGCGGAGATGACGTACGCTTACGAGAGATTGTTGAAGAAGAAAAATAAAATTACTATGCCGGGGGCGGTCGGTTTGGATTACACGACCGACAAAGGATTCCGGGTGCAACCGATTTTAACCACGGCAGACTCCGGTTGTTGGAATGAACCGAGTGTACAACGGGCGTCTGAACTGAAAGACCCCCTTTCTCTCGGAACAGGAATCGTCGGACAGGCTTACCCGACAGCCTTGGCGTTAGATCGGCAAAGCGGCGGTAAAGAACAAAGAATCATAATCCTCGGTGATGCCGATTGTATCAGCAATGCAGAATTAATGATGTTCCGCAAGGGTATCGATGCTTCGAATTACTCCCTGATCACGGAATCTTTCCGTTGGCTCAGTGGCGGAGAATTCCCAATTAATACCCGCCGTCCCGATCCGCGGGATACTTCCGTTTCCATGGAATTACCTTCCATGATTTGGGTAAGAATCGGATTCTTGGGCGTTTTCCCCTTGTGCTTTATTGTATGTGGTATTGTTGTCGGGTATCGAAGGAAGAAGAGATAATTAAAGTATCAAGATGAAGTATAGGACTATTCAACTGTCCCTGTTTGCGGGGGAGGGTTGAATAGTCCTTTTTCGTTGTGTTTACACCAGCGTGAAACTTGAATTTAGTGCTGTTTTGAGTTCTTGTATCAGTTTATTCGCGTTTAGGGGTTTGGATACATAACTATTGAATCCGTTTTTCATGATTCGTTCCTTATCCGAGGCGAAAGCATATGCCGTGACGGCGATAATGGGAACCGAATCAGAGAATTTCCTTATCTCTCGCGTGGCTTCGTAACCATCCATTTTGGGCATATTGATATCCATGATGATGATTTGAGGTTTGTGTTGTTGGTATAATTCAACTGCTTCCAGTCCGTTCCACGCGTGGATAAGTTTGTATTTTGAACCAAGAATAGATTGAAACAGCAAATAATTGCTTTCATTGTCTTCCGCTATCAGTATTGTGATATCTTTCTGTTTTATGCATTCTTTCTGTATTTCTATAATAACGGGTTTACTTTCTTCGGTAATGGCAGTCAAGTGCGGGATGGTGAACCAGAAAGTGCTGCCTTTGCCTTCACCATCGGATTCTACACCAATACGACCTGACATTTTTTCAACGATGCTTTTGCAAATGGAGAGACCGAGTCCGGTTCCCTGTGCGAAATCGTTCAGTTTGGTGAAACGTTCGAAAATACGTTTTTGTCCTTCTTGTGATATGCCTAATCCGGTGTCACGGACGAAGAAACGGATTTCATTCTCTTGTAGTTCATAACCGAAAGTGATACATCCTTTGGGGGTGAATTTGCAGGCGTTTGTCAGTAAGTTTATCAATACTTGAGACAAACGATTGGGTTCTGTTTGGATGTAACAATCGGCAGCCCCGAGAGTGAAGTTCAATATTACCCCCGGCAGAACTCGCAGGCGTACGGTGCTTTCCACGGAACGAATGAGTTCGTTCAAGTCGGTAGATTGGTAATTGAAATCGAGCGTGTTCGATTCTACTTTTGCCAAATCGAGCACGTCATTAATCAATTGTAGCAGTAATTGATTGTTATTCTCGATGATTCCTATAAATTGTTGTTTCTGTTCCTCGTCTTCGGTCGTGGTCAACAGGTTCGAGAATCCCACGATAGCGTTTAATGGCGTGCGAATCTCGTGGCTCATGTTGGCGAGGAAGGCGGATTTCAGACGGTCGGATTCTTTCGCTTTTTCCCTTGCCGAGATAAGAGCCTGTTCTTGTTTTTTGCGTTCGGTAATTAATAGCAATGAGCCGATAAGAGCGGTGGGGTGCTCGGTATTATCGCATTGGGACACGGCGGCGTTGATTTCCAGCCAGTCAATGTGTTCTTTGCCCGCTTTTTGAGAAACAATGCGGAATTCTGCCTTGGTGTATTGTAATTTCCCGTTTAAAAAGTCGTGGTGTATTTGCTTTACCCGGGCAACGTCCTCCGGGTGTATTCTTTGGAAGTATTCGCTTTCTTCGATGATATGTATCGAGTGAGTCGAGCCTTCCTGCTTGGTGAAGTTCATGTGGCTCAGTACACGTTGTACCTCGCAGGCTATTTTGTGATTTTTCAAATCCCAACGCCACGGGATAATACGTGCCACGCTCAATGTCATATCCAATTTTCTCGCCGATTCTCTTAAATCGTTCTCTGCTTTGCTTCGGCTTGTGACATCCAGCCCGAAGATATCAATCACGTTTTCTTCTGCCGACTGGCAAATGATGAATTCATAGAAGGTGTTGGTCTGTTTGAAATAATGCGTGAACGTGACCGAACTTTCTTTTTGGAAGACGGTTTCGATGAAAGGTGAAATATATTCCACGGGGAAAAGCGAATGCTGCTGGTCGTTATCCGTGTTTTGCTTGGTTAGCGTGTTGAATGACTCGTTCGTGGAATGGTAAGTCAAGCGTGTCACGTGACTGTCTTTATTGAAATTGACGGCGGCTTGCGCGTAACAGATGGGCATGTTGCGTACCAGTATGTTGTGTGTTTTGAAGAGGGCGAGTTTCTTGCGTTGGAACAAGGAGTTCAAGACGGCAACGATAATCAGCGACACGAGGATAATGATACCGATGATGATCTGCCAGCTATATTGTTGCCATAGGGTTTTCGGTTTGTTGATAAACTTTGTTCCCGGCAGACAATTTTCAATGGAAAGGTGGTCTTGGACTAGTTGAATGTAGTTGACCACGGGGTGTGATTTTGTAGAATAGATAAAAGGAATGTTGCGCATGGATTTCCCTTCCAGCATTTTGATGACAAGTGCCGGAAGAGCTTCTTGTGTTTGTTTTCGCTCGGGAAAATAACCGCCAAGAACACCATCTTGAAGATAGGCACTTCGTAGGGCGAAAACGGGATGGGGGGATGCGGAAATCATACGTGTATCCCCGGAAATGAGCGTGGGGAAGCCGTGCACGTTTTTGCGTTCATAGAACCAAGTGGAGAAAAGTAAACCGATTGTCAGATCCCGGCTGACCAAGTATTCTTGCAAGTGTTCGGCGTTTTGATCGTTACCCACGAGCCACTCGTATTCGAGGGTAGGGTATTTTGCTAAAATA
The DNA here is from genome assembly GCF_959596855.1 of uncultured Butyricimonas sp. Taxonomy (NCBI): domain Bacteria; kingdom Pseudomonadati; phylum Bacteroidota; class Bacteroidia; order Bacteroidales; family Odoribacteraceae; genus Butyricimonas; species uncultured Butyricimonas sp. The sequence continues at coordinate 37,822 of NZ_CAUFYA010000019.1, read as the reverse complement.
TACGCGTGAACAAGTCTGTCCAGATAACGATTCGTGTAAAGTTCGTCTGCGATGAAAACGATTTTCTTTATTTGTGGCTGCATTTGTACCATCATATCGATGGTTTGTTCGTATAGGAGCGGTATCTCGATATACGCGAAATTGTATTGCTCTCTGACTTGGGATAACGGGGTTAATTTACAGTCCATTAAATTTAGTGTGCCACCCGTGTAATAATATTCGTTCGGTGCGAATGAATCCTCGTTACCGATTAATATCATCGGGATATCGCCCCATTCTTGTTTGATACGATCTCTTAAAGTAAAAGCCATGTTGCCGATTAGTACCAGATAGTCAGGTTTTTTATTTTCGAAACGGGTGAAAATGCCGTCTTCCATCTGTTTGAATAATGTCTTGTTACGGATGAACGTGCCGTTCATGTGAATGATTTCGGCAGACACTCCTGCGGTCTGGGCTGTTTGCATTGTGATAGGAGTGATCAATTCCTGACTCCATGGAGCTCCTTCGTTATAGGAATTGATAATAAGTAGACGTTGCTGCTCTTTGGCTTCTGTTGTTTGGGGTATGAGCGCCGATGTAAATCCCAAGTATGCAAATAGCATAACCACGCACTTGGAAATAAGATAGGATTTTTCGTGTATCATTATGGCAATATATTTTCTTCGCTTGTAAAATTGTATAGAATTTCTATCCTCGTAATTTGATATTTTATGTGTCTGCAAAAATATTAAAATCTGCAACTATGATCAAAAAAAAGTAGGTCGTTTTTTGATTTGTTAAAACATTATTATTCAATAATATTCCTATATTGAAGCATTATTGACTGATATATAATTGTGTTTTTGGGGAGGCTATTTTTAAACCATCGTTTTATGATACAAAATTAATACGTTCCTATGACAATGCAAAATTTTCATGTAATAATTTGGTACATACACGAATATAGATATTTTATAATTATTAAAACCACTTCTTTTAAACCCTTTTTTTTCAATCTCTTTTAACGATCGTTTAATGCGATTCGAGTTGTGAGTTTAATTTGATTGATAAATAGATGTTTAACATGGGTGCTGAATGGCGTTATTTATTTTGTTAAGTATGCCTTGTTAAATTGGGTTACAGTTCGATGAGGTTTACGTTGGGTGTATAAATTACGATGAATCTTGAATATGGGAAAAATGAGTTTAAAGCTTTGCGTGTTTTTGCTTTTTGGGCTTTTTTTCAGCACGGGAGTGAAATGCCAAAAGATGGCGGTAAAGAGTAACTTGTTGTATGATGCAACGGCAACGATTAATGCCGGTGTGGAGTTTCGTTTAGCCACGAGGTGGACGTTTGATCTTTCGGGTAATTATAACGGGTGGACTATATCGGGCGACCGTAAGTGGAAGCATTGGATGATGCAACCGGAAGCCCGTTACTGGTTTTGTGATCGTTTCGCTGGACATTTTTTAGGTGCACACGCGTTAGGGGGAAAATACAATATCGGTAACTTGAAAAACAGCATCTCTTTTCTGGGGACTGATTTCTCCAAGTTGACGGATCGTCGTTATCAAGGTTGGTTTATAGGTGCCGGGGTAGCTTACGGTCACTCGTGGATACTTTCCAAGCATTGGAATTTCGAGGCGGAAATCGGTGTGGGGTACATTTACACGCGTTATGACGTGTATCCTTGTGCCGAGTGCGGGACGAGATTGGCAAAAGGGCGGTCGCATCATTACGTGGGACCGACAAAAGCGGCGTTGAATTTGGTTTACTTGTTTTAAAAAGGACGGTTATGAGAAAGATATGGTGTTTTATCATGTTGATATTATTCGGGGCAAACGTGAGCGGGCAGAAACTTGCCGACGGGCAGGTCGTGGTGAGGAATCTCGACGTGGTGCGCGGAGAGAATGCCTTGTTTGTTTCGATGGATTTGGATGTATCCGCTTTGGATATTGCCACTAACCGGGAATTGCTTTTTGTTCCGGTATTGAAAGGCGATCGGGATAGCGTTCAGTTACCCTTTGTGATAGTGGCGGGACGGAACCGTTATTTCTATCATTTGCGCAATACTCCCGTGTCGGATGGGGATATGCTGGAACGCGCCGGACAGGCAAAAGTGATTCGTTATCGGGCCGCATTGCCGCTCGAGGGATGGATGTCTAAGGCGACGCTGGTGATAGACGAGAGTGCTTGCGGTTGCCGTGGCGAAGGGGAGGACAGTCGGGTACCCTTGTTGCGGATGGAGCCGAAGGTTTATACCCCGGTGTTCGTGTACTTGCCCCCGGAGGTGGAGACGGTGAAGACGCGGGAGGTGAAAGGTTCCGCTTATATCGATTTCCCTGTGAATCGCACGGAGATTTACGAGGACTACCGGAAAAACCCGTCGGAATTGCGGAAGATCAGGCAGACGATAGACGTGGTGCGGAATGATCCGGATGTCCGTATCACTTCGTTAAGTATCAAGGGATTTGCCTCTCCCGAGGGTACTTATGCGAATAATACCCGTCTTGCCAAGGGAAGAACGGCAACATTGAAAACGTATGTGCGGGAGTTGTATCACTTCCCGGACAGCGTGATCTTGACTTCCTATGAGCCGGAAGATTGGGCAGGGTTGGAGGCTTACGTGGACAGCACGAATTTGAGAAATCGTGATGCGATACTGGCGCTTATCCATTCCAGTGTGGAGCCGGATGCTAAAGAGAAGATGATAAAATCGACTTATCCGGAGGAATACCAGTTCCTACTGAAGAACGTGTATCCCGGTTTGCGGCATTCGGATTACGTGGTGCGATACGTGGTACGTACTTACACGAGTGCTGAAGAGATACGTCGAATCATGAAAACGCAACCGCAGAAATTGAGCCTTCGGGAGTTGTATATTGCCGCGCAAGGTTTGGAGCCGGGCGGTGACGAGTACAACGAGGCTTTCGAGATTGCAGTGCGGATGTTCCCGGGGGATGAGGTCGCTAACTTAAATGCTGCCAATGCCGCCATGGCGAAGGGCGACTTGAAGGGAGCTGCTCGTTACTTGGATAAGGCGGGTGACCGTGGGGAAGCAGTTTATGCCCGAGGGGTCTATGCCGCACTATTGAAAGATTATGAAACGGCGATGAGGTTTTTCGCCGAGGCAGCCCGAGAGGGCATAGCCGAGGCTGAAGATGCTTTGCGCCAAGTAGAAGAAGTAAAAAATGACCAATTTAAATAAAAAGGAAAGATGAAAAAAATGTGGAATTATTTCGCGAGCATTCTCGTGATGGGTCTGTTCGCCGGGTGTAGCAATGACACCCTTACAGGTGACGATTCAGACGGGGATCTGAATGGATCTAAAGATGCCGTTTACATGAATGTTTCGGTACAACTTCCTGCCGGGGGAGGGATCGGTGCTCGGAGTAAAACAGACACCCCCGACAAAGGTGATTACGTAACCAGTACGGATAAGACGGAAGAGGGGAAAGACTACGAGAATAGAGTCGATGAGGTGTTGCTTGTGTTGGCAACGACTAAGAACGAATTTATCGCTCATAGTATTATAGAAACGGATAAAAAAGATGTTATTAAAGAATTGAAATCGTCATCTTTCAACACGACTAAAAAAATTAGTAAATCGGAATTGGCAGCGTACTATGATAAAAAAGGAGATGCTAATGGAGATTTGAAAGACGCTAAAGTGCATGTTTACGTGTTCTGCAACCCCACGCAGGATTTAAAAAACAAGATTAAGAAAGCAGCGTTGGAGTCAACAGATTGGGTAAATGAGATTGCAACAGTGGAGGCTGAGAAGGTAGAGACTGAGAATTCTGATGTTTGGGGTGGAAAAGAGCATAAGGGTGGTTTTTTGATGTCTAATGCCATGAGAGCAGAAAAGACTTTACCTAAAAACATGGAAGATTGGAAAGATTATGCATCCGAAACTACCGCTTTTGATTTATCCGGATGGAATAATTATGGCACAGACAAGGAGGTTAATAATAGTGAGTCCGGGGCAATCAAGGTGGAGCGTTCTGTCGCTCGTTTTGATTTTAGAGACGGAAGCTCTACTGAAACAGATGCTAATACCTATGATGTTGTAAAGAAGGATGGTAACACTATTATGCAAATCCAATTGCAGAAGATTGCATTGGTAAATATGAGTAAAGAGTTCTACTATTTGCGTCGGGTGTCTAACGACGGATTGGGTGCCGGTACTATTTGTGGTGTGGAAACATCAAATAATTACGTGGTTGACACGGATGCTGACTACAAGAACGGGACTATTGATATAAATTCTTATGGAGATCATTTTAATTATTGTCTTGGTAATGTGGATGGGGGAATATGGAAAATTGACCAAGAGGCTCGTAAACAGTGGGCTGTATATGAAATAGCTAAAATATTAGCTCCTACCGCAGAAGACGATAATTATAAGGATAAAGAGTATAAAATTTGGCGTTACGTAACCGAAAACACGATTCCCGGGGAAACAGGCAATCAAAAGCAAGGAATCTCTACCGGGATTGTTTTTAAAGGTAAAATGGTTGTTCCCGATGGTGCGGATGAAACTTCTTCTTTAGTCAAAGCTATTAATAATGTTAAGGGAGAATCTATGACAGATGATATCCTTTACACGTATTTGACAAATATTTACGTAACTTGGAAGGAGGTTCGCAAGGCAGCTTTACAACCGGATGCTAGTCAAGAATTTTATAAAGCCGTATTTGGAGATCCCGAAAAGGCAGGCGATGTTAAGGCAGAGGTATTGAATGCTGCTGGGGAGGTTGAAACACCTGCTAAGTATAGTGACAATATGGATAGTCCAGATTACTTGTGGGCACAATGGCATGAGAATCAATCAAATATAGGTAAGCCTGAATATTGGGAAAGTTTTAGAGCTGCAGCAGTAAGATCTTTGTTTACAATTTATCAGTCTAGTATAGACGAAACGACTAAGATCCCTGGGTATTATTGCTATTATTTTTACTGGAACCGTCATAATGATAATGAGAAGGCAGGAGAAATGGGACCAATGGAGTTTGCCGTGGTACGTAACAATGTATATAAGCTTGCTGTTACTAAAATTGATCGTCTTGGTCACCCGCGCATTTCGGATAACGATCCGGACCCTGTTGACCCGGAAGATCCTGACGAAAAAGGCGATGTTTACCTGACGCTTTCCGTTGAGGTGTTGCCTTGGGTAGTTCGTGTAAATAATATCGAATTTTAAGAAACGACATGCAAAGTAGAAAACGAAATATAGTTTCAAGAATCATCGGTGCGACGCTCTGTGTCGCATCGATGAACTTTGCCTTCTCTTCGTGCGAGAAAATATATGAAGATCTTGATCCATGCGCACACGGGGTATCGCTTCGTTTTATCTACGACTACAACATGGAGTTTGCCAACGCTTTCCCCAAGAAGGTGGATTGCTTGACACTTTATATATATGACGAGGAAGGCAATCACGTGGGTACCCGTGTGGTGACAGGACCGGAACTGCGTGACGAGGGTTTTCGGATGACGTTGGACCTCGAACCGGGGAATTATCGTTTCGTGGCTTACGGGGGGATGGCTTGCGGGAAAAGTTCTTTTTCCATGGTACGGACACCGGAATCGGGGTGCAAGTATAGCGATGTGCGGGCAAAGATGGATGTGGATTGTTTGACGAATCCCGACCGGAAAAAGTTGCACGATATGTACTGGGGGCAGCTAACGCTTGCCACTGCCGACTTGTATCAAGAGGGCGTGGTAGAGATGATGAAGAATACCAACAATATCCGAATCATGTTGCAACAGATGAACGGAGACCCGGTAGATGACAAGGATTTTGATTTCGAGATCACGGATGATAACACCTTGTTTGCTTGTGATAACGATTTGATCCCGAACGGAGTCGAGACGTATACCCCTTGGGCTCGAGGACAAGCTTCGACGGGAGTGATGGAGGGAAGCAAGGAGGTTATCGAGGCGTACGCGGAATTTTCGACTTCACGGCTGATGCTTAAAAATAGCCCGAAACTCGTGATTCGCCGGAAGGATGGCGAGGAAGTGGTGAACATCCCGTTGAACAATTACTTGCTTTTGTTCAGGAGCGAGTTTCATAAAGATATGGACAAACAGGAGTTCTTGGACCGAAGGAGCGAGTGGTCGATGCTGTTTTTTCTTGATGAGGATCACACGTGGCTGAAAACGAAGATAAAGATTAATGATTGGACGGTTAGAATCAATGATGCAGAGATATGATAATGAAAAAGGTTGCGTATGTTATCATATTGTGGTTAACGGCATCCTTGTTAGCAGGAGGGTGTAGTCGGGATACGAAGGAAGATGCCGGGGAAGAGGTTCTAGTGAATCTCGATATCAGTGTGGCGTTATCCGACGTGGCTCAAACCTTGGCTCGTGGTGTTAAGGAAGATGCAGGGCCTGCAAATGATGACGAGAAGATGCAAAAGTTGCGTGTTGTCGTGGTGCGAGAGAATGGTATAGTCGAGAAAAATGGCCTTATGAATCTTTCTCAGCCAGCCGTAATGAATGAACGCTTGAGCGAACGTTTGAAGGTGGTTAGCAAGGAATGGAAACAGATTTACCTTTTCGTGAACGAGGATAACGAGAAAATCAAGGTCGGTCATGGAGATAGCGATGAATCGGTTTCTTTAACAAGTTTTCTTGAAAGCATGGCAGTTGGGTCAGTATTCCCGACAGAAGAGATTTCCGAATTGACTGTCCGGTTGGACATGCCTTCCGGGCAATTGGAGGGGGCTTTGCCTATGAGCGAATGTCATTGGGTGTATGTACCCAAAAAGGATCATGAGTGTGAGCTTTTCGTGACGAGGAGTGCCGTGAAATTCTCGTTCCGAATCACGAATAAAGGTTCGAAAGATAGCAAATTAACCGAATTGACTATCAAAAATATGATGGACAAGGAGTATTACTTGCCGCGTAACGCGAAATACGAGAACGAGGAAATTGATGGCAATAAATATTTAGCGCTACAAACTTATGATATACCTTCGTTTGCCAAAGAATACGATTACAAACAAGAGGGGCTTGAGATTTCTTTACCTGTTAATAAAGAGGTCGCTTTGAAGCCTATTTATTTGCTGGAGGGAAAACACGAGGGAGCGTATTCCGTGGGAATCAAGGTGAACGGTGCCAACATGGAAGGGGTTCTCGAAAATTTACCTCGAAAACTCCCGAGAAACACGCATGTCGTGGTTAATATCACGATTAATAACAAGAATTTAGAGTTCGAGGTAAATGTTGAACCTTATAGAGAAGTTGAACTCGAACCGGGTTTCGGGATAAACTGAAAACTTAAGGAGATATGAAACGGGATATAATATATAGTCTTTTATGTATGTTGTTCATCTTTATTACCGCTTGCGAGGATGAACCGTTGGGAGAAGAAGATGATTTTACTCCCGGAGCCAAGAGTGTGGTGACTGCTACCGTGGAATTTAAACCATTGGTTCCTGCCTTAAATGGAGCGAGTAGAACAGCGGGGAATGCGATAAAAGAGATTAGCAGTTTATGGATGTTGTTGTACTCGGAGGATGGAATGTTGGTCGAGAAGTACAAGATTAAAGATTTCACGGAGACAACAATTGTCAGGAATGACCTTACAACAGGTGGACCCTATGCTGAATCGAAAACCTCCCGTGCAGCATTTAAACGGGCTGTTCCTCAAGGACGGTACTATGTTTACGCGGTTGCCAATCTGGATCTGGAACTTGATATTTATAAAGACGCTATTCAGACTCGGGATGGATTGAAAGGAATATCTTTTAACTGGGTTGCCGAGGATGTGACAAAGAACAGCCAAATGTTCGGTCACTTTTCAGAGGATGGAAAGATAGATGCCACGGATGGAACGGTGTTTATTAATAAAAATACAACGAAGTTGCACGCTTGGGTACGTCGTGCGGCATCGAAAGTGACCGTGGCTTACGATGGGACGGATCTTAACGAGAACGTGTACATTTATTTAAAATCAGTACAAATCAAGGATATTCCGGCTACTTGTTTTTTAGGAAAAGAGAATGCTCCCGATATTACAAAAGATAAAGCCGCTCTTATAAAGGATGGGGAGTTAATCGATTATTCCGAAGGCAACACCACTTATAACTCTAATTATAAAGCGAGAATCACGAAAGGAACTCCTAAATACAGTAGCGCAAATCCGGATAAAAATGAAAAAGATCCTCATGGAGAGACTGTTGATGCGCTTTACTTCTTCGAGAATATGCAGGGAGAGGGAGAGGAAGGAACTGAAAGTGATAAGCGGCAAGATGTAAGTGGTAACAATTCCTCGGTAAGCTACCCGACAGGAGGTAAGGAAGATGATAAGGCTTATAAAGATGCGAAGCCCTCGGGAACCTATATAGAGGTAAGGGCATATTACGTGTCCTCTAATGAAGAACGCGTGGGGAGTGGCGATATAGTCTATCGTTTTATGCTAGGAAAAGACGTGATCAAGGATTATAATGCTGAACGAAACTATCACTATAAATTAACTCTCAAGTTCAATAAGTTTGCGAACGATGTGGATTGGCATATCGAATATGAAGAGGAAGTACCCGGTATTGAAGTGCCGCAGCCTTATTACATTTCTTATCTTTATAATCGTACCATGGATTTCCCTCTAAAAATCAATACTGCCGGGGCTAAACTTTTGTCTTTGGACGCGAGAATTATATTCAACAATTGGGCTCCGGAGGGGGCTTCAACACTGGATTATGCGAGGCAGTATGATTGTGCGGTGACGTCCAGTGCTGAAAATGCACCTTGGAATGGTTTTCTGTCGCTTCGCAAGACCACTGCCAGAGTGCTGACAATTGATCCTGACCAAGCAAATGAGGCGGCTGGCGTGGAGTATGTTGGAACTAAGGATAATACTGCTGGTAATGAACACTACTATAATAGTAAAGAAAGGGGAAAAAGGAGTTACACTATAAGCGAGGGACAAACAGAGTACGTTGATGATGATAATGGTAATTATAGTATAAAACCTACCGAAGGGAATAAAACCGTCAATGTGAAGATTCCGTTGTATACCCGAGCTAAACAGATGATTATTAGTACAGCTTATACCGGTAATAACCCTTATGTAGCCTATCAACGCCGTGCAGAAGTGGAATTTACCGCGAAAATCAAGTTTGATGACGAGAGGGGTGAAAAGATATTAAAAGATACGGCAAAGATTTTTCAGGTGCGACGTGTTGTCAATCCCAAGGGAATTTATCGAAGCGCGGAGAACACGACTTCCTTTCACGTGAAATTGATGAGATTGCCTAAAGAGGAGGCTACCGAGTTTGAAGTTTTCCCATCCGAAGGACCTTGGCGGGCTTATATTCCCGAGGAGGTGGATGGAGTTTCTTTTGAAGGGGATGATTTTATTACACTCAATGGTGGTCAGGAGGTGGTAGGAAAGACGGGAAGTCCTATCGAGTTCACCGTGAATTTCAAAGGGAAACTCAAAGAGGGGGAGGCTCGTCACACGATTATTCGTGTAGACTATCATAATTATACTTGCCAACACTTGATTTTCGTGATGCAGGGAGATGCCCCGGTGCAGCTTGTGAGCAATAAAGCAAAGTGGCATACCCGCAATTTAGTTAGCGAGACGCGAGAGGCTGTCAATCCTCTTGACGAGGGATCCTTATTCCGTTTTGATAACTTGGAGCAGCCCATCGCGGCATCCAATCAGGTAAATTCTCAAACCCCGTGGACTAATGTTAAAAAAGAAGATTTTAAAGATGCTAAAGATAAGGAATTTACAATAGTGGGGAGTGAAAAAAAATTGCTGTGGGGAGAGATAGATGCTGGAACTTCTGACACATCTCCCACGTGGAAGGTGAATTTAGGGAATGGAGCAAGAATTGCAAAGTACGAGGATTACCAAGCTCTTTTTGATGATGCAAATATCCAACAGGGGTATGGGGTGCTTTATGGTGATGAGGCTAATGATACTCGCGCAAGTATTCAGGACGTTTATGAATACCGTATCGGTGCAGATGGGAAAGCTAGCGGCTATGGAATGAGAGGATGTTTCGTGTATAATAAGACTAATGGTAAGCATGTGTTTTTTCCTGTAGGAGCATCGGGATATGGGCACCGAAGGAACTATGATTATGAGCCGTGGGGCGGTACTCCGTTTAATGAGAATACTAATGGAAGAGGTGTACTTAGATATGCTTCCGGGAGAATAGATTATTACCCCAATCCCAAAAATAATCCTTTATTCTATGATCTATTCCGGCGACCGGGGGCGGTTTATTGGTTGAATAATAAAGTAGAACCGGGTTCTAAAGTTGCTTGGGATATAAATTATTTTACTTTTGATTTTAACTCATTAGATGACGCTAATGTCTTTGCGAAGAAAGGAGGGGATAAAAAAAGTGATGCTTGTTTTATCCGTTGCGTGGAAGATTAACTGCTTTAGACATATCGAAAACCTACTGTACTCCTACCCAAGACCTAGGGTAATAAGTACATGGGGATGCTTTAGGTGTTGTCAATCTCCGGGGTTTCTATATGGGAGATAATAGGATGTCCATAGAATGAACGGGGAACGCACGGGGACAGGGTATGATTAGGGTATTATTTGGGTAGGATTGCAGTGGGTTTTCGGTAGGTGTAAAGTTTTTTAGTTGTTTTATTCGTGGTATTGAGAAATGAATGAATTTTATTAATTTTGCGGTGTTTTTTCGAATTTTGTATATGAGGAATGTTACACGAATAGACACTTTAATTATTTTGAAAATGAAAAAGAATTTATTGTTTGCATGTATGTTGATGTTGTGCATCTCCACGTTTGCACAATCTAATCAAGAAAAGAATTTACCCGGTTACAAAACATCTTTTGAAACCAATAATTTTTGGGATAATTGGTTTGTTTCTATGAATTTTGGTGCTCAGACTCTTTATGCCGAAGGTTCTACTGATGCTAAATTCGGGGATAGATTGACTTTTATGCCGGCATTGTCTGTCGGTAAATGGTTTGCACCTTGGTGGGGAGTGAGAGTACAAGGTTTGGGAGGTGCGTTACACGGCTTCCAAAATAACGGGAAAACCATGTTGCACAAGCATTACGGGGCTGTTCACGGGGATTTCATGTTCGGGTTGTTGAATTTCTTCGGTCGATACAATGAGAATCGTTGCTTTGACTTGGTTCCGTTTGCCGGAATCGGTGGTGCGTTCATTGGCAGTGACCAGTCTTTCACGATTAATGCCGGAGTGCAGGCTCGTTTCCGCCTGTGCGAACGTTTTGATTTGAATCTGGAATACTCCGGGATGATTTTAGATGATGACCTTGTGGTTCGCGGAGGATTTCCCAATGATGGAATTATGGGGTTAAGCGTGGGTGTTACCTTTAGATTTAAAAATCGTTCTTTCAAGAAAGCCGTTAGCCACAAACAATACGCGGAGCTTCAGAGTTTGACAAAAGCGCAAGAGGCACAAATTCAGGAATTGTTGAGAAGAGCCCCGGATACCGTGGTGAAAATTGTAAAAGAAGAGGTGCCGACAACGAAGACGGATGTTGAATACAAGGCATTGCCGACAACGATTAATTTCGCCTTCAATAGCTACAAGATAGATGCAACCCAAGAGGTGGGTATCTATAATCTGGTACAATTCTTGAAAGAGAATCCTGACGTTCGTGTTCGTTTGACCGGTTACGCTGATAAACGCGGAACCCAGAAAGCGAATATGTACATTTCCGAAAAACGTGTAAATGCGGTTGCGGATATGTTTATCGATAAATACGGGATTAACAAGAAACGTGTCGTGAAAGACCATAAAGGTGTTAGCTCCCGTTATGACAAGGATGAATGGAATCGTTGCGTTCTGGTAGAGATAATTAAATAAGATACGATAGTGATTTTAAAGAAGCCCGGCGGATTTGTCCGCCGGGCTTCTTTGTTCGTCTAGCATGGGTATATTCTAACGGGTACAAGCTAACCAGTGCCAAAGGTGTCCACCAGTTTGGCTTCCGTCTGGAAATCCAATATTTTAATATTAAAACATTAGAATGTTAAATTGAGAGATAATTAGAGGAAAAGTGTTCTGCATTCTCTATATTTGCCTCGGAAGAATGTTTTTTGTATGGAGAGTAATAAGAAATTAATCGTGGGAATAAATTGTAAAGCTAAAAAAGCATGGGAAGAGTTTTACAAGACTTATTATGAACCTTTATGTAATCATGTTTATCGTATTTTGCTAAATAAGGAGGTTACAGAGGATATTGTGCAAGAAATATTTTTAAAGATTTGGGATTCAGAGGTCATTTTTGAGAATGAAAAAGCATTGATTAGTTATTTGTATCGGGCAGGAACGAATAATTCGTTAAAATATTTACGGGAGCAGAATACGGAGCAGGAGAGATTGAAAATGTGGTGTGATACGGAACAGGAGATGACCGAGGATGATTTCTCAAGTGTTGTTAGAGAAGAAGTGTTGCGTAAGTTGCGTCATTTAATTGATCAATTACCCACGGAGCGGCGAAGAATTATATTGATGAGTATGGAAAATATGAGTGGGGAAGAGATTGCAAAGCAATTGGGGGTTACTATTAATACAGTAAAGCAGCAAAAATACAGGGCGTATAAATTTATAAAAGAGCAACTTGGTGATCATTGGGTCATTGCTCTCTATTTTTTCTTGTAATTTTTTTCTTTTTTCCTGTTATGCTTTTTTTCTTTTTTGGATCTTATATACAAAAAAGAATGTATGAAGCGTTGCGGATTTACAGTATTTGAAATTGTAGAGGAAGTTCTTCGGAACTTTTTAAATGAAAATGATGAGAAAAAGAGAGAAGAGTTTCAAAAGCTAATTAATGAACCCGCTTTATTAAATAATGGGAAGGAATTAGCTGATCGGAAACAAGTGGTTGCTTGGTTGAAGGAACCGTCTCGTTTTTCTTCTCAAAAGGCATACAGTGAGTTTAAAGTGTATGTGCGCGGGCAACAGCGTCAAATCTGGAGAAGACGGATAAGATATGTTGCAGCTGTTTTGATATTGCCATTTTTAGTGGGGGGTATTTATTATTGGCATGTTATTAATTCCGAAAAAGAAGATCAGAACTCGGAGACTCAATTAATACACCCGATTGCTTTTAAAGCATCTATCGAGTTGGATGACGGGAAGCGAGTGTATTTAGGTGCCGAAGAGGGAAAAATAACCTTGAGTGATCAAACAGAAATAATTCGAGATCAAAAACAAGTGGTGTATGCGGCTTCTGATTCGCTAGATGTGCATAAAATGATTTATCATGACCTTTGTGTACCTCGAGGAGGAGAGTATGCGTTGGTTTTGTCGGATAGTACTAAGATTTGGATTAATGCGGATTCAAAATTACGATATCCGGTTCAATTTAACGGGAAAGAACGGGAGGTATTTTTACTGGAAGGAGAGGCTTATTTCGAGGTAACCAAAAATAGTGAAAAGCCTTTTTGGGTGCGTACTTCACGGGGAACTGTAAAGGTATTGGGGACGGAATTTAACGTGCGTAATTATAAAGATGAGGGATGTGTGGTAACAACATTAGTCAATGGTTCCGTTCAATTTGGAAGTAATCAAAATCCTGAAAGTAATACCGTTTTGCGTCCCGGGTATCAAATTATAGCCGGTTCTGTTATAGAGGATTGGATTGTTCAAAAAGTGAATTTGAAAGAGTATGTAGGTTGGAAAGAGGGACTATACGTGTTTAATAATATGACATTGGAGGAGTTAATGAGAACGGTGGAACGTAATTATGATGTGACGGTGTTTTTTGCTAGTGAAGAGTGTAAGTTTTTGCGTTTTTCGGGTGATTTGAGAAAATATGATGATGTTCGAAATTTTTTGCGTTACATTGAGATTGGTGGGGATGTTCGGTTTGTTATTAAGGAACGTGTAATTACAATATATAAAAAGTGAAAAAGGGAGCCCTTGGCCCGGATACTCCCTTGTTATTTGTGAATAATTACTTGGAATAATTAAACATTCAAATCTATGAAAAAAAATTGGATTAATAGGCGTGATATACCTATTCGTGTTTTAAAAAAAGCATTTTTGGCTATGAAATTAACTTTCTTATTAACAGTGTTGTTGAATGTAAACGTTTGGGCAACAGTTTTTTCTCAAGAACATAGGGTCTCTCTGCAGTTGCAGAATGTTTCTTTGGAAAAAGTAATCATGGAATTGCGTAAACAAACGGAAATTCGTTTTTTCTATAGTATTGATAAGATTAAAGCTATAGAGAATGTTTCCGTGGATGCGAAAAACGAGACGTTAAAAAGTGTGCTAAGTAGCTTGTTGGTTGGTACGGGACTTACTTATACTCTTTTAGATGATGTCGTGGTAATTAAGGATGAAGGGGAGGTCGTTGCCAAAGATTCGGTACAAGGTACTCTTATTAAAGGAATCGTGAAAGACAAGGAGGGGATTACTTTACCCGGGGTGTCGGTTACGTTAAAGGGAACTTCAGTTGGGGTGGCTACAGACGTGAAAGGTGCATTTGCTTTACAAGTGCCTTCCAAAGACCGGATTGTGTTGGTTTTTTCTTTCGTGGGTATGCAGACGAAAGAGGTGCTTTATAAAGGAGAAAAGTCGTTGGAGGTAGTTCTGGAGGAAGAAACACAGAGTATTGACGAGGTGGTTGTTACCGGTTACCAAGTGATTGACAAACGAGAGTTGACAAGCGCTATTTCTACGGTGAAGGCAGAACAGTTGGAGCGGATGGGTGCTTTGACGATCGATCAGATGCTGGAGGGTAAGGCTCCCGGGTTGATGATTATGAATATAAGTGCGCAACCGGGAGCAGCCACGAAGATGAGGGTTCGTGCCGGAGCTACTTTCACGGGAACCCGTGAGCCGTTGTGGGTTATTGACGGGGTTATTTACGAGGATCCTGTTCCTTTGACTCCTGCAGAGATCAATAGTTTGGATAACGTGAATTTGATTGGTAATGCCATCACGGGTTTGAATCCTCAAGATATTGCCCAGATAGATATTTTGAAAGATGCTTCTGCCACGGCTATTTATGGAACTCGAGCAGCGAACGGGGTTATTGTCGTGACTACGAAGCGTGGGAAGAGCGGATCGTTGTCTCTCAATTATAATGGATCGATAAGTGTGGTGGATCGTCCGCGTTATTCGGACCTTAATTTGATGAATTCAAAGGAACGTATTGATGTTTCGAGAGAGATTGCGGAGAGGAATCTGTATTATCCTTCTCAAATTCACCAGTTTGTCGGGTATGAAGGGGTGTTGAAAAAGTATTATTTCCGGGAGATTGATTATGCTCAGTTTCAAAAGGAGGTCGCAAGATTGGAAGCGTTGAACGAAGATTGGTTCGGGGAGCTTTATCGGGTAGCTCTTACGCATGCGCATTCCGTTAATTTATCCGGGGGTAATGAAAAGATGAGGGTTTACGCGGGTTTGAGTTATGATAATCAACGCGGAACGGAGCTCAATGTGGGGTTGTATCGTGTCAGCGGTCGTGTTAACGGGGATTTTAATTTGAGGAAAAACGTGTTGATATCTGTCGGGTTGAGCGGAAGTTCACAAAAAGCAAAATACAATCATTCGGCGTATTCGGCTTTTAACGAGGCGTATAATATGAGCCGGGCGGTACCTGCACGAGAGGAAAATGGCGGTTTGTATTATATTGACCGGATATCTATTCAGAATACCACGGGTGATTATCGTTACGTGAAATACAATATCTTGAATGAACTTGCTAATTCGGGTCGTACGGTGTATAACAGGGATTTTAATGTTCGTGCTTCTGTTGATTGGGAGATTATTCATGGTTTGAAGGTTCGGAGTCAATTTTCTTTCCGAAATACCACTAATTCTTCCGAGGAGTGGATCGGTGGAGATACGTATTATATGTCAATGTGGCGTTCTATAGGTGATGACGCTGACGAGGAGAGTAAAAAGGGTACGGTGGTACCTTTCGGTGGATTGTATTCCAGCGGTATGGTGCTTTCGGAGGCAACTTCCATATTGACACAGATCAACTATAATAAGTCTTTTGGGGAACGGCATTTTTTTAATTTGAATATAGGGCAGGAGGCTTCGTCTACTATTTATAAAGGGGCGGAAGGTTGGATGGCTCCCGGTTATAATCACGAGCAGGGTAGGTCGTTTATAAAGATTCCGACTTTTTTGATGACGGAGATTGATGATTTGAAATATCCTTTCATGCTTCGTTGGTTGGCGGATGGAGGAGTAGGTGGAGCTTCAGTTTATCCGACCGTTACGGATCGCGTGAGGAACGTGATGTCGATGTTCGCTATTTTTAATTATTCGTTTGAGAACAGGTATATTTTCAATTTTAATATCCGAAGTGACGGTTCCAATCAGTTCGGTCAATATGAACGTTATAAATTCAGACCGGCGTGGTCTACTTCCGTGCGTTGGAATTTGCATAATGAGCCTTTTATCAAGAATATGGCGGTGTCGTTTATGGATGAGTTGGCACTTCGTTTGTCTTATGGTTTCCGGGGGAATCCGCCTTCGGCTTCACCTTATCTGACGATACAGAATTACGGGCAAGGTAATACGGATTTATCACCGGAGTATGTTTCCGAACTGGCATCTTTCCCGAATGCTAATTTGAAATGGGAGCGAACGAAGACTTTGAATATCGGGTTGAATCACTCTTGGTTGGGTGGTCGTATCAGCGGGGCTTTGGATTACGGGTATTCGAAGAGTCTTGATTTGTTGTTGACTCGTCCGGTTTCTTTAGTTAACGGTGCTTCTTCTCAGTTGTATAATGGAGGTTCGAAGGAAGACCATACTTTCGAGTTTAATATTATGACGCAGAATATTAAGACAAAAGATTTCCAATGGAATATGAATTTTAATATCACTCGTGTGAAAGAGAAAATTCTGGATGGTATTAACGAGGATGTAAGTTTCAGTACCGTAGAGAGTTTTTTGAACGGTTCGATTTATATGAAGGGGTTCCCGATAGACGGTTTTTATTCTTATCGTTTCGGGGGATTGGATTCCAATGGTTTGCCGACGTTCGAGGGAATGGTTGGCGATAAGAATCTTACGAACCGGGATGGTTATTGGGATACGAGGACGATATACGCCCAATTACAAAAAGCTCTGGTGTACGAGGGAAGTCGGTTGCCTTTGTTTTACGGGGGATTCGGGACGGAGTTTAAATATAAGAATTTGAGATTATCTGCAAGTTTCACGTACAAGATAGGGCAGAAGGTTCGTTTGTTGGAGATGTATGGTGAGAATCAAACGATGCCGTTGCCGGAGCAGAATATGACGGGCGAGTTTAACAAGAGATGGCGTAAGCCCGGGGATGAGGCTCATACGAATATTCCGGCTTTGTCCAATGAACTTTTGACTCCGTCGTATACTTTTGAAGAAGCCGTGTCTCCGTATGTTCTTCCCTGGCAAAAATCTTACTGGTGGGCTTATGACCGGAGTGATGTACGTACGGCTAAAGGAGATTATATCCGGTGGCAGCTTTTGACATTGAATTACGATTTGCCCGATCGTCATTTGAAACGGTTAGGTATTTCTAATATGCGCTTCGGTTTTCAGGTTCAGAATATCGGTTACTTGACTTTTGATAAGAAGTTGAAGGGGAAGGATCCGGAGCAGGTGAACTCTGTGGGAATGCCGGTGTTACCTTCTTATAATTTTAGCCTTGGTTTTAGTTTTTAATGTATTATGTTGAAATTATGAAAACAATTAACCTGTATCTTTTGCTTTTGACAATTATATTGGCTGGGTGTGATGGTTTTCTTGATGAGTCGTCACAGGATCAGATTAGACCCAATAAGGCCGAGCATCTTGCTTCTCTTGTTTTGAATGAATGCACGTTGTCGCATCCTTATTTTTACGGGGCAAGCCACATGACGGATGATATTTCCGAGAATATGCTTACCCCGACGAGTAAAAAAAGGAATTATAAGACCATTTATACTTGGAAGAATGAGATTGAACTTGATGATTACGGTGCGCAGATCGGGACGAATGTGGCGTGGGGAAATTTGTATCGTTCGATCGCTATTTTGAATGACGTGTTGATCAGTTGTGAAGATATTCATGATGACGAGAAGGAGTTGGCTTTCGTGAAAGGTGAAGCTTATTTTTTACGGGCTTTGGCATATTTTGACTTGGTAAATTTGTACGGGTTGCCCTATGAGCCGGAAAAGGCTAAAGAACAATTGGGTGTTGCTATTCGTTTGGATCATGGGGTCGAGCAATTTTATTCAAGGAATAGTTTGGAGGAGTGTTATAATTTGATCGAGCGTGATTTGTCGATTGGTAAGACTGAATTGGAAAAGTCCGGGTTGGAGAAGTCGTTGTGGCACCCGTCTGTGAATGCATGTAATTTATTGATGTCGAGAGTGAAGTTATTCCGTCAGGAGTGGCAGGCCGCGGCAGATTACGCTGATTCGGTTACGTCGAAAGTCGGAATGACTAAGTTGTTGGATTCTATGAAGTTTGTAGATCAGTCCAATAGCGAGATTATTTATTCTTTCGTGTATGATAGAAGAGTTTTAAGTATCGAAAATATGGAGAATACCGGTTTCGTTGTTAGCGAGAACCTGCTTTCTTGTTATGATCAGGATAATGATATTCGTTTCCGGAGCTTTTTTGTAATGCGGGGTGATTCTCGGCAAAAGTATTATTACCCGAGAAAGTTTGAATCTTATTTCACTTCTCTTGGCGGGTTTAATATGCGAGTTGCCGAGGCATGGCTGAATAAAGCGGAGGCTTGTGTTCGGCTGGGAGATATTAATGGTGCCCGTTTGGCGGTGAAAAGGGTGGTTGATCATCGATACAGACATCCCGCGAATGTAGTTATTCCTTTTGATGATGAGGAACTTCTGCAATTCATATTCGATGAGAGAAGGCGGGAATTTTGTTTTGAAAGTCATTTCCGTTGGTATGATTTAAGGCGGATGGGTGAGGAATACAGACCGGAAATTAAGCATGTATTTACCTATGTTAATGATGATGAGGTGAGAGAGGGACAGGAGAGTTACCGTTTACTCAAGAATGATCCTAATTACGTGTTGCCGATTCCTTTACAGGAACGCGAGAATAATCCGTTGATTATTAATAATGATCGTTTGGAGAAATTGCCTGAATAATCTTTTGACTTTTAATAAAAATTACCGAGATGAATAGGATAAGTATTATTTTAGCTATTAGCGCATTATTGTTTTGTTGTGTCGCTTGTGAGGACGAGGATGGGTTGTCTCCCTCGGGCTTGGATGTTGACCGGGTGCAAGATTTGCTTGATTGGTCAAATCCCGTTGTCAAAAGATATTATGACGATTATGGTGTGGCATTGATGACGGATTTTGATGAAAATCTGGATATAAAGTTTAATTTTTACGAGAGTTGGGCCAATCGTTTCTGGAGAAATATGGAGATCGGGAAGATGGAGCGAAAATCGGAATGCGATTCGGCGATAGCGGTTCTTGATACGGCTGTTTTCCGTTATTTTAAAGATGAACTGGAATTTCAAGGGGAGGTGTATCGTTCTGATTTTAAGAAGAAATATTTTCCGAATAAAATATTGATAACAAATAAGTTGATTGTCGGTACGGATGTGAGCGGTCTGATAATGCAGACGGTGAACAGACCGAGTAAGACGGGGGCAGGTTCTACTTTTTGCCAGAGTAATGATAATGCGATAGTGGTTAATTTGGAGTCCGGTATGTTGAATATTTCACCGGAGAAGTTTGAGCAGGTGACGAAAGCTATTTTGTACGTGATGATTATTTATGCTTTTGAAAAGTATGATTTGTATAGTATGATTCCTGACGCTTTCTATGAATTTAGTAAACCGTATTATGGTAAACGTGTTTATCAAGTTCAGGAGGAACTCGGTGAGGAACAGCACGCTATTTCTCGAATGGAGTGGGTTGAGAATTACCACATGGTTGTTACAAGCGTGGGACCAACGGATAATATGTTCGGTTTTCTTGCCACGTATCCTATTCCTGATGCGAAAAGAGATGTCCGTATTTGTATCGATCATTTGATTAATCCGGAAACGATTGATGGTGCCCGGGTTGAAACGGAAAATGCTCCTTTTGTTTACCAGTTGGATTCGCGATGTTCTATCAAGATGTGGTATATCGCCCAAACGTTGATAAAGTTAGGAATTGATGTTATGGCGATATCTCCGGATCCTAATTTCAGGGAATTTATATCCAACAAGACGCAGGAGGATATTGATGATATAACCAATAATTTGTTTTAAGCCATGATGAGGATGAAAAGTACATATTTATTTATTTTTTTTCTGGTGAGTTTTTTGTTTATAGCTTGTCAGGAAACTCCGGAGTTTCCCGATCCGAAGTTCGATTCGACGGATACGCGAGTTTACGAGGTAAGACGCGACACGGCGGATTTCGTGAATCTGGAATGTTTTATGGATGTGCCGAACGGTATTGACCGGATAGAAATCTTGGAGGGGCGTAGTTATGAGGTTTTAGACGTGTTGGAAGAGTATAAGGGTAAGAAAGAGTTGGATTTTAATTATCAGGTGGATATCAGTGATATCGTGCGCGATTCTTCTCTTGCTTTTATCGTAAAAGTTTATGATTTGAAATATCGTACGTATAATAAGGCTTTTATGGTACGGGTGAAGAAGTTTTCCGTTCCGGAGATTATTTTAGAGGGAGGGGAAACGATTTCGACGGATGTAGATGCTTTTTCTATACGGGCGACTTTGACCACGGGAATGATCCCGATTCGTCAGGTACGTCTTACGGTTGACGGAGAGAAGCAGGAACTTCCGGTCGTGGAAGAAGATATGACCGAGTACGTGTTGAATTATCGTATACCGTTACGTCGTCAAAAAGAGTATTCCGTGCAAATTTTACTGGAGGATGTGGATGGAAGACGAACGACGAAGGTAGTGAAGATTTTTAAAGTTCGGGAGATGGAGAAGCCGGTAAAGATTCTTTGTGGAGGTCGGTTGCCGTATGAGGTGCTTTTGGAGTATGATGAGCAAAATCGTATAAGTTTGATTGATATTTTGGAACATTACAAGTTCCAGATTATGTATGAGCAGATCAAGGAAAAGGAGGTGATACGGAGTATCTCTCAAAGCGGTTATGGTTTGGAGAACCCGGATTATATCAGTTATGTTTTTAATTATGACACGACAGGAATATTGCAGAACGTGACCGAGTCGTGGGGATCGGCAGTTACTTACCATGTCGGTCAATGTTTGTACGATAAAGAGAAGTTGAACGGGTTCGTGGCGGGTGCTGTTGTTGTTACCCAGGTTGCGTACGAGGATGTACCCGGAATCGGCGAGATTATGTCGGAGGTTTGGGGAACTGCATTTGCAGCGACATTGGAGAGGGATCGTCTTCGGGCGACAGATTTTCAAACGATGAGAATTCCGACTTATTTGAAACAATTGCCCTATTCTTTGTTTGTTCCTTTTAAGGTGGGTATTTTGTTCCAAGATGTTTTTCTTAGTCCGTACGTGTATTTGAAAATGATAAAGTATTTGGATGCTTCTGTTGTTGTGAATAATTTTTCTTACAAGACGGATGAAAAGGGGCGTTTGTCTTCTCTGACCAGAACTTCTACTAGTACCGGAAGTGACGGTCGTGCTATTATGTATTATTATCAGTTTGTGTATAAAGACACTGTTTTGCCCGAGAATTAAGTTTTAATAAAATAATAATATGAAAGACAGGATTAGCTGTGTTAAAATCTTTTTGTTGCTTTTATTCTTGGGATGGAATGGAGTGACAATGGGCATATCGGCCCAAAGAGGGGTGTGTCATAAGGTATTGCCGGATGGAACGACTTTATCCATTCGCATGTATGGGGATGAACGATTTCATTACTTGACAACGCTTGACGGTTACGTGATCGCTCAAAAAGAGGACGGTTTTTATTATTACGTTGATTTTTCTTCGACAGGTGCGAGAGTGATTAGTGATATGCGGGCTAATGATCAGGGAAAGCGTGATTCCCGGGAGAATGCTTCTTTGACAAAACGTGCGAAGGGGTTTCCTGCTAGTTTCAAGGCGCGTGCAAAGATGCGATACGCGGAACGGGAACAAAAGGATGTTCAAAAAGTTTTTGTAGCCAAGGGAAGCCCGAAGGCTTTGGTGGTGTTGGTCGAGTTTGAGGATGTTAAGTTTGCAACGCCTTCTCCTCAACAAGCCTTTAATGACCTGCTTAATCTGAGGGGATATAGTGCTAATGGGGCCACGGGGAGCGCACGTGATTATTATCGGGATAATTCATACGGGCAGTTCGATCCTGAATTTGTGGTTGTGGGACCCTATAATTTAGGCAAGCCAATGGCGTATTACGGAAAGAACGATGATTATGGCAATGATGCGCGTATGGTGGATTTTGTTAAGGATGCCTGTCAGAAAGTTGTGGATAACGGGGGGGCGTTGAGACAATTTGATACCGATGGAGATGGGGTGTTGGATAATGTTTTTATTTATTATGCCGGTTTTAATGAAGCGGAACACGGACCGGCAGAGTCGATTTGGCCTCATCGTGCTTCTCTCGCTTTGCATAATTATACTGTGGATGGGATGAAGTTGGCTGATTATGCGTGTACTTCAGAGCTTCGCGGAAATACAGGAAATAGAATGGCGGGCATCGGGACATTCTGTCATGAATTTGGTCATGTCGTAGGTTTGATGGATGCTTATGATACGGATTACGGTGAAAATGGAGAGGGAGCAGGTTTGTTCGAACTTTCTTTGATGTCATCGGGGAATTATAATAATGACGGGTGTACTCCCCCGTGTCTTACTGCCATTGAGCGTGTGATGGCTGGGTGGTTGGAACCGGAGGAGTTGACTCGAGCCGGTAGTTATAATCTGCTTCCGATCAGTGAGAATAAAGCTTATTTTTATACGACAGATGTGGAAGGGGAGATTTTTATGTTGGAATGTCGCGAACAAAAAGGATGGGATGCATTTATTAGAGGTGCGGGGTTATTGATTTACCAAATCGATCGTTCGAATAATTGGGTGAATGGTGTTAAGGCGAAAGATCGCTGGCTTCAGAATACGATTAATTGTATTAAGGCGCATCCGTGTATGAGAATTATTCCGGCGAATGGCGTTGAGGCAGGTGGTTTTAGTAGTTCGGGCATGTTTTATCCCGGTTCGTTGAATAAGACGCAAGTGCAGCCGAAACCTTGGTCCGGTATAGAGTTGGGGAAGGGATTGTTTAATATCAGTCAACGTGGGAGTGAGCTTTCATTTGATTTTTATTTAGCGGAATCGGTTGGGATGACAGGTGTGGTTACGAATATGAAGGGAGAGCTGCAATCGGGGGTTCGTGTTACACTGAAAGCTGTGGAAGAGGTGGTAGCTAAGAGTGTTGTTCCTTTTATTGAATATGCCAGAAGCGCACGAAGTGAGAGTATTGAGACAATCACGGATTCTCGCGGAAATTATACTTTTAAGGATATACCCGCGGGAAAATATGTTGTTGAAGCGGAGAAAGAGGGGTTTGCTCGTTTTAGTACGGTGAAAGATATAATATTGACCGATAATCGTTTAGATATACAACTTCAAACACCTGCGGAGGAGCGTGCTATGAAGTTGTCCCAGAATAAGGATGAAGAGATTATGGGTTCGATACGTAATATTTCGGGAGCGGGTCCGCTTTACGTGGCGCACAACTGGACAGTGGAGGAATTGAGGGATTATGAAAATTGCAGTTTGAAGTGGGTGGATTTGGATGTGTCGAAGGCCGCCGGTTTGGAACTGAAGGTATGGCTCGATGATGCTTGCGTGTTGACCAAGTCGTTGGATAATTTTGTTTACGGAAGGTTGAATCGGATTTACCTGGGAGATGATGCCGTTATGATTCCTGCTGGTAAAACTTTAAAGATTGGTGTACGTGCCACGGGTGAAACGAACGAGATCGAGATCCCGATTACCGCTTCCCGTATTTCTGGGGGAGGAGTGATGAGTTCTAATGGAACGTCATGGGAAAAGCAGGAGATGTGTATGATTTTGTCTGCTTGGTTGTTGGAAACGGTGTGGTCGACGGGAGTGGAGTTGGATCAGAAGGAGGTGACCGTGGGAATTTTGGATACTGTGAGATTGAGTGCGAAAGTTCTTCCGGAGGACGTAACTAATAAGGCTATCGTGTGGAGTAGTTCGGATAATCAGATTGTTAAAGTCACGGATAAAGGGGAAGTTATCGGGTTGACCGAGGGGGTGGCTACGGTTACGGCTGCGGCAGCAGATGGAAAAAGCAAGATAACATGTAACGTGACTGTTGTGCAGGATATTGTTCAATTAAAAGATTTCATGATCGGACAGCGGGAAGTACGGTTGGTATGGAATGACGATAAAGAGGTGTTGAATTGGAAAATTAGGTATAAACAGCAGAAAGATAATAATTTCCGTGTTCTTGAATCGGATACGACGTTCTGTATTATCAATCAATTGTTGCCGGGTACGGCGTACGACGTGGAGATTGTGGTCCAATCGGGGGATGTTGAAACCGGAGCGTTGGTGAGCAGAAGTTTTACCACGGAGAAGATTCAAGAGGAGGTGGCTTCTCTAGCAGGCATTCGGACGGATTGGCGTGAAGGAGATTTGTATTGGCCGGTAGTGACTAATATTCAAAAGGATGTACGTCGGATCGTGTGGAAGTTGGACGGGAAAACTTTTGTGCCTACCCGGGATTTAGTATTGCCTGCCGGTTCGCATGTTTTGAGAGCGGAGGTGACGACGACTGATGGTGTGACGGAAATTCTGGTTCGTAAAATAAATGTTCAATCTAAAGCGAAGAAAGATGTTAAATAAAGTTGTATGTCCATTATTGCTAATGTGTTGTTTGCTCGGTTGTAAAGATGATGAGGTAGAGACGATGGGAGATAATGCCAAGCGTGAAAAGTTTTTACAACAGACGGTGAGTGGCGTTTATGATGGTGATGTTCCTTTGTTGATGTTCGATGAAACTAATCATCAAATGGCTTTTACGGAGGATCAAAGGGTTTGGCGAATCCAAACGGATAGTCAGGATAAATATGTTCACTGTGAATTGGCGGAAGCTCCGGTGGCGGAGGCTAAGGTGGTGATGAGCGTGAAAGCTAAAGGGGTGAATGACGTGCTTGCCGGAGAACAGGAAGGGGTAGTGTTGAAAAAGGAAAATAATAAATGCTGGCTCTGGTCGACTGCTACCGGAGTCGGTTATTTGATGCAAAATAATGAATAATTGTTGAATTAAAATCTGATGATTATGAAAAAGAATCTGATGTTAATGCTTGTGTTAAGCATTTGGGGAATGTTGTGTTCTTGTAGTGATAGTGACAAAGAACCTTCGGAAGTGCCTCTTACGGTGAGTCCGTCTAAAGTGGAGTTTACCGCTCAAGGAGGAAGTAGGGAGCTTGCCGTGGTTACGACTGCCGAGGCGTGGACGGCTTCTTCCGATGCGGAATGGTGTAAGCTCGAGCAGGCCGGCGATAAGTTGAAACTCGCGGTGGAGTCCCACAACGAGGTGGAGTTACGGGCGGCTAAGGTGACTGTTAAAGCGGAGTATGCTGTAGACCAAATTGTGGAAGTGCGTCAATCTGCAGCGGCAGAAGCTACTTTGGAGCTGTCTGCCGATGTTTTAGAATTCAAGGCTAAGACTGCGGAAACGAAGACGATAACTATTGAAACGAATCAGGCAGACGTGAAAATAGACACGAAGGATATGGAATCGTGGTGTCATGTTACACTTGCCGAGGATAAAACTTCATTGAGCGTGACACTTGATTTGAATTCTGAAGCGGCTCGTGAAACGACCTTTAAGGTGATTGCAGGTACGGAATCAAATAATGCAGAAGCCGAGGTAACGGTAAAACAAGCGGATGGTTCAATACAGATCGAGTTGTCGTCTACGGAAATAGAATTGAATTCTCTAGGGTACAGGGAGATTGTAATTGCGAATATTGATGTTAAGCAATTGAACCTTACGTCTGATGCGGATTGGTGTAAAGTTGAAGCTACGGATAACGGTATTACTATTTCTGCCACGACGAATTTCGGTCAAGATGAGCGGAATGCTGTAGTGACGGTTTCTGATGGGAAGGAAACGAGTGTGGAAGTAAAGGTATTACAAACCGGAGAAGAGTTGAAAATGGGTAGTATCTTTTACTACAAGGGAAAAGAAGTGGGGATAGTGATTAGAAATGAAAATAACCAAGTTGATGTTTGGGCGTTGGAAGAAAAGGAAGGATTGGTATGGAGTACGGAAACTAAAGCTATAGCTAATTATTTCGAATCAGGTGAAAGTATGTACAAAAAAATCAAACAACAGGAAAATTGGAAAGAAAAATATCCCGTGTTTGCCTATTGTGCTGAAATGGATGAGAAAACCGGTATGGAAGGGTGGTATATTCCTGAAGCAGATGTTTCGGGAATGTTTCCTAATCGTCTTAATGTCATATTGAACAAAAACCTAAGTGTGTTTAATAAAGTCTTGGAAGATTTAGGACAGATGCCGTACATTAGAGATAACAACAAAATTTATGCAAAATATTGGACTTGTTCAGAAGGTAGTCAGGATGGAGTCAATAATGTTTTCACTTGGCAATATACTCCTTATACTGCTGCTTATGAAACAATTAAGACTAGTGCTTTATCTGGTCGTAAAAATGATTTCAAAGAGATAATAGCGCGTTGCGTTTGGTCGTATAAGTATTAATAATGGTGTTTTTATGAAGGTGTGTTTAGAAGGGAATGGATTTTTAACACACCTTCGCTTTTTCTTTTTCAGTGTAGAATATTAAAATGGAGTATGAGTAAAAACTATGATTCCTTTTCAAGAGGAAGAGGTTGCGTTATGTTTCTTCTTTTCTTCTTGATACTCCCCGGTTGGGGGGTGTTGAATGCCACGACGATTCCTAAAATAATTCATACAGAGTCGCAACAGGTTAAGGATTCTCTGATTCATGGAGTGGTTGTCGATGAAAAGAATGTTCCCATGCCGGGAGTGACCGTGCGAGTGGAGGGAACAAAAGTGGGTACTGCTACGGATAATAAAGGTGAATTTAAGCTACGGTTACCGGGGAAAGGTGGAGTCTTGATATTTACGTTTATAGGGTTTAAAGAAAAGAAAGTTGCTTATAAAGCGGGGGCACCTCGTATGGTGGTGGTGCTTGAAGAAGATGTCGAAAGTATAGATGAAGTTGTTGTTGTGGGATACGGAACAACAACTCGTCGTAAAGCGACCGGGGCGGTTTCCGTTATTAAAGCAGAGGAACTTGAGGGAATACCTACTTCTAATATAGCTAATCTTTTGCAAGGGCGGGTTGCCGGTATGGATGTTACCAATATGTCGGGAGCTCCCGGAAGCGGGGGAACGGCTATTACTATCCGGGGGTACAATTCGTTGGATGTTGAACAGGGACGGCGCTTTTCCAACCCGTTGTGGGTTGTTGACGGGGTCCCGTTGAATTCTTTTACTTCTCCGGTCACGGGTACGAATTTATTGTCGGATTTGAATCCGGATATGATAGAGTCTATCCAAATTCTTAAGGATGCGTCTTCTGCGGCTATTTATGGTTCTCGTGCTGCTAACGGGGTTATCATCGTGACCACGAAGAAGGGAAGTAAGAACCAAAAGGCTACTTTTTCAGTCAATGCCTCCCAGACTTGGAGTATTTTACCCCAGTTGCCCACGGTTACCATCGGGAGTGCCGAGCGTCGTTTCCGGCTGGAACAACAAAGAGGGTCGATGGTGGCTTATCGGGATCCAGAAACGGGACGATATAAATATCCGACTTCTTGGAAAGAGGTATATGAAGTGGGTGGTGATGCAAAATTAGACGGTTTTTGGGAGCCGCATAGGAATTTAATTGCCAATAAAGGAAATATTTATCAAGATAGTTTGAATGCTTTTTACGCTCATTCAACTAATTTCTTCCCGATGTATTATCGCACGGGGAGAGTGACGAATGCCAATATTCAGGCTTACGGGGGACAAGAGAGAATGACTTATGGTATCGGTCTCGGGTATTATGATGAAGAAGGTATTGTGAAGGGAACCGGGTATAATCGTATCGATTTGAATTCGCAGATGAATGTTACTCCCGTGGAACGTTTTAATGTTGATTTGCGTTTCAACGCTTCTCTTGCCGGTCGTATGCGGGGAGTTCGGTCTGGGCAATTGACCTCCGTGCAGAACGTGGAAACGGTACCGGGAGATCCTTACCAGTTAAATACTTTCTTGCCGGGAGAAGGAACTGTCGTTTGGGATGAGATTATTAATCAATATCAAGGGATTCACGAACGGAATCGGTCTGTACGTTTGCGTTCTAATTTTAAACTCGGTTTGGATTTGATCGAGGGATTGAATATTTCGGCTTCACTTGCCGCGGATTATTCAATTGAAAGAAGAAATTATTTTGCGCCCGCTTCGTTGGACGTGAACGGGTGGTCGAACAGTTTGGGAGAAACGGGAATTAATCTAATGGTATTAAATGAGAACTTGATTTCTTATAATAAGATAATTGGAGAGAGTCATTCGATTTCTGCTATCGGTGGTTTTTCTTATCAATATGACCAGATAGAGTACAACGGGGGATATGCCCGGAATTCTCCCAGTGATAAGATCGAGTATGCGCCCGGTGGACTACCCGGTTTAACGATTTTGGGAAGTGGTGATTTTCAACAAACTGTTGCGTTGAAGAATTATATTTCGGACATGGAGGAGAAAACATTACTTTCGTGGTTTGCCCGTTTGGAGTATAATTATTTGCAGAAGTATTTTTTATCAGCTTCCATACGGAGGGATGGTTCGTCAACTTTCGGGAAAAATAACAAGTGGGGGACGTTTCCTGCTATTGCCGCGGGTTGGACTTTCACGGAGGAAAATTTTATGGAGTCGTTCAAAAATTGGTTCAATTTTGGAAAGCTTCGGGTGAGTTGGGGGATGTCCGGTATGCATTTTTATCAGAATTATCTGGCGTTGGGAATTATGGCCGTGGATAATTCTTCTTATTTGGGTAATCCTGTTATTACTCCGGTGTGGAATGACGGGTTGTATAATCAAGATCTATCGTGGGAGAAAACGTCCCAGTATGATTTCGGGCTTGATTTGAATTTTTTGAATTATCGACTTGGTGTTACGTTAGATTACTATTACCGGTATACAGAAGATTTGCTAATGCCTGTGCCCCTGCCGGGAAATTATAACGGTTTTCACAATCAATGGAGGAATACTGCCGCAATTTCTAATGAAGGTATAGAGTTGATGGTGGAGTATAAGTTCTTTGATCGTCCCGATTTTTTGTGGCGTATGTCGGTTAACGGGGCAAGGAACTGGAATCGTTTTGAGAAATCATACGATGGTCATGATTTGGATAATAAGATTATAGGTAAGCCTCTTAATCAGATGCGCGTGTTGAGAACGGAAGGGTTTATTAATGATCAGGCGGAAGTTCCTGTTAGTTGGAAAACAGATGGTTCAAACGGACCGATGAACGTGGGTTCGGGATATATGCAACCGGGAGATTACAAAATCGTGGATGCGAGTGGCGACGGTCATATAGATGGTAATGATTTGGTATATATCGGAAGTGCTTTGCCCTCTATATCCGGGGGAATTGTCAACGAGTTGAAATGGAAGGGATTTGATGTTAATATGTTATTAAGTTATCAGTTGGGAAGGCATATTTTGTATCCGTATGCAGTACAGTCTATTATGATGAATAATGATTACTACGCTTTGGTTTTCGATTTGGAGAAAACTACTTTCTGGGAAAAAAACGGGGATCGTGCCGATTATGCTAGATTGCAACCGGGAATTCTTGATAATCATGTGTATGATTATTTGTTAGATAGAAATGTTTCCAAGGTGAATTGGTTGAAATTGAAAACATTGACTGTTGGCTATACTCTTCCCTCTCGATGGACGAGACGTTGGTTTATCGATCAATTGAGGTTTTTTGTTAGTGGAGAAAATTTGTTGACTTGGACGAATTATATTGGTATGGATCCCGAAACTGTCGATATTACCACGGGTATTGACGGGGTGCTTACAGGAAATGGAATACAAGGTTCTTATCCCTTGGCGAGGAAGTTTACCATAGGTGTTACGTTTAAATTTTAGTGAGGATGAGAAAACTTAGTTATATTATAGGTTTGGGTATTTTGTTCGGTTGTTGGGCATGTAATGACATTCTGGATATGGATCCGGAAAATTCGGTTACTTTTTCGAATGCGATGCAAACAGAACGAGAGATTGAGGTCGGTTTGGGAACAATAGAAAAGAAAATTCGGGATTATTCGCAAGATAACCAGCGGATTAAACCTGCTCGGGCCGGACGTTTTGCTTCCAATATTTGGGGTAATAGTGAACAAACTCTTGATCAACCGTATACTTACGCTTTGTGTGATTGGGGTAATATTTATCAGATTATTGCTTCGGCTAATATTGTTTTGCCTTATATCGATCAGGTAAAAATGACTCGAGAGCGAAGGAATTTTTACAAGGGTCAAGTATATTTTTTCAAGGCATTTTGTTATTACGAATTGATTCGCAGATGGGGTGATTGTCCTTATATCGGAACTCAGGTCGAGCTTGAGCCGATTGCCAAGTCTCCTTGGACAACGATTGCGGATTCCGCGATATACATGGCGCAGATGGCTGCGGATTTGTTACCGGAATTATCGCAGGCGACAAAATGTGATGGAGGCGGGATATCGTATAAGTCGACTCCAGTCAGAGGGGCTGCCAATACGTTGTTGGCGCATCTTTGTGCGTGGAAAGCGGGATGTAAGTATTTGGCTTCACGGGATGAGAATGATTACGATGAAGACGAGTTATGGCAAAGAGCGGAAACCGCTTGTACCGATGTTATTTGGTCGGAAGAGTACGAGTTAGCTGCTACACCGGAAGAAGTCTGCACGCGGGTGTTGGTTGATGGAGGGAAAGAAGCGATTTTCGTGAGTGTTTTCCGGAATTTCTGGAATGAGGTAGGTTCTAATCCTTTTAACGTGTATGCCACGATTTACACGACTTATCCGGTGAAACCGATGGTTGGTCCCGGTGAAAATAGAGGTTGGGATGCTGTAAGTTATCAGGATGTAAAAGCAATGTACCCGGGGAAAGATCAACGACGGAATGCGTATTTTTATAAGCCGGATTCCATGAACGTGCAGGTGGTCAGTGAAGGCGGTACGCCTTTGTATCGGGATGCGTTTTTATATAAATGGAGAAAATGTGTGTTGGAGACAGCGGGGAATGATAAGGGGAAGTTCATCACGTTTGATCAAAATATGATTTGGTGGCGGTTGGCGGATGTGATTTTATTGCGTGCGGAATGCAGATGCCGTTTAGGTAATAAGAAAGGCGCGATCGATGATTTGAATACGGTACGTCGGCGTGCGGGAGCTGCTGATTACAAAAATACCGAGTATAACGGAGATTTGCAGCGTGCTATATTCAAGGAGCGGGAGAAAGAGTTGCTGTTGGAAGGTGAGCGTTATTTCGATATTATGCGCAATAATTATCGAAAACTTGATTTGAGGGGAAATTTTGTCACCTTGGATGATCAGGATTTTGTTGACGGTGCGTTCTGGAATGCTGTCGGTTCGGCGGCTTTTGCGAGGAATACATTGATGAGACAGAATACGTTTTGGTTGAAAAAAATGTAGAATTATAAAGGTGTATGAAAACGATGTTGAGATATATTGCAATATGTATTTTGTGTGTCTGTTGTTTTGCCTGCACGAAACAGGATGTTATAGACACGGGTATTTCTTCTCCTTATTACGAGGGGTCGGTTATGGATTATCTTCGGGGGGATCATTACAATTTTGGTATGACGGTCGAGATGATCGAGCGTGCCGGACTTGTTGATTTGTTCGAGGGAATGGATGCGGATTGTCCGGAAATTACTTTTCTGGCGTTTAAGACACATACGGTTTATCTTTATTTGTTGCGAAACGATTTGGATAGTGTGCCTCAACTTAGTTCTACATTTTGTAGAAACGTGGTTATGCATCATGTGATCCGGGGAAAGCATCTTAAACAAGAGATGGGATACCGGAATCCCGAGGTTAATTTCACTGATGGGGAGTTACCCGCGGAGGAAATCGGCGGTAGTGTGTTTACGACGTTGGATGGAGGTGAAGTGTTGATTTACCGGGAGAAGACGGATTACGGGGGCATACCGGATATGGGACCCGAGTTTATGTATAGCTATTCTTTGACGGATAAGAAGTATTGGCCTGTTGCCACTCCTGATATCCAGCCTGTCAATGGGGTTATTCACGCTCTCACGGAGTATTATCGTTGGGATTATAAAATGGCGGAATGGCAGTAAGTAATATGATGGATGAATGTAAAAATTAGATAATATGAGAAAATTATTAGGAATAGTTCTGTTATTACTTGTCTACTGGGGATGTCAGGATATTACGGTAGGTTATCTGGATGTAAAAAATGCGGCATACAATCCGGATTCTTTGGTCGTACGTATTCATTTGGACTCCACGGGTATAGATGCACAACGTGTTAAAACGGGACAGCCTTGGATGAGTTACCAGATAGAAGGCGTGGAAGGTACGAGACCGATTTTTTTTAGTGTTCGGGATGTTGTGGCTTTTGATGGTGATAAAGATAGCATGTTGAAATGGTTGTCTGTTAGAAATGATGGAACATTTATGATTCCGTTAGAACATCAAATTGCTCCCGGACGCTACCTCATCTCTCTTGATTTTGAAAACGAAGGATATAAAAAGTTTAAAGATGCGGTGTTTACTGTAATTGTAAAAGAAAAATGATGAAATTGAAACAGATTATTACGTGTTTGATTTTCGGTTCGCTTGTTGTTTTAATGGCTGTTCAGCAGAAGCCGGGGTTTGTTATTGAAGGTTATGTTGATGCTCCCAAGGAGGGAACGATGTTACTTATTACTTTAAACGCCAGTGATACTTTTGCGAGGGCTCCTATCGTGGACGGTCGTTTCCGGCTCACGGGATCCGTTGATTCCATTATCGAGGCAGCGTTAATTCCTGAAGGGTGTACGATGGGATCTTTACCGCTTTTCCTTGAAAATAGCGAAAATAAATTTGAAGTTTATTATAATCGGACGAATGATATTTTTTCCAGTAAGGTCACGGGAGGAGGTATTCAAGATATTGCGGCTAAATTCTTAAGCCTTTCTTTGGGTTTTAGAATTAAAATGGATGCGGTAGCCAAGGATATTCAGCGGGCTCAACAGGATGGAAAGCAAGAAGATCTAGAGCGTGCCGCTCGTCGTTACGGGCAATTGAAAGTTCAAGCGCGACGGGGTGAGGACTCTTTGTTGAATGTGTATAAAGATACTTATGTCGCGGCTTATTTGTTGTTTACCAGAAGCAGGCATGATCTCGATTTGTTGAAGGCGGAAAGTCGGGTGTTGGGATCAAACGCTTGGAACACGACTTACGGTAAATATATCAAGTCGATGTTGACGCAATACGAGAAGTTGAAAGTTGGGGAAACGGCACCTGATTTTTTCGCGTACACACCTGATGGAGAATCGGTATCTTTGTATGATGTTAAAGGTAAGGTGAAGTTGTTGTATTTCTGGGCTTCTTGGAGTGGAGATTGCCAGAAAGAAGGTTCGAAATTACTAAAACTTTATGATGAATTTCATGACAAAGGATTGGAGATTGTCGGTTTTTCCATGGATCTTAGCGAGAAAAGGTGGTTGGGGGCTTTAGAACGGGAACAATATCCTTGGATTCAGTTGATTGATAAGAAGAATCAGGGTAAGGCTTCAGATTTGTATGTAGTTACATCAGTTCCGAATATATTGCTTTTGGATGAGGATAATAAAATTGTGGGGCGGAATTTGCAGGATGAAGTTCTTCAGGCGGAATTGGAAAAAAGATTAGGAAAATAATAGTTGTAAGTAGAGTTCCCGGGAAGTGAAACGGGAACTCTACTAGTATAAAATCTAAAATTCTATTTTATAACTAATATTCGGTATTATATTCGCTTCTCTTTCAGCCTCCACCTGACGCGTGATATAATTATACCTATGCCCGTAATAATCCTTGTATCCGGTAATATTCAGTACTTTGGCCGCAACCTCATGTGACACTTTTTTCTTGTTTATTTTATAACTTATTGTTAGATGTCCGAGCAATACCGGGGCTAATTGTTTAGAATAAGGTTTACTCTCGTCATGAATTGCGTCTTGTTGTTTTAAAGAAACGATTTCATTAATCGGGGAATACCTGTCACCACCTTGAAATGTTGCTCTGGCATTTATCCCCAGTATATTCTGATGATTTTCACCTAGCATCCATTCTTTCCCCGCGAGTAAATTGAGTACGAAATTACGATTATAACGGGTATTATACCATTCACCCCTTGTTGTCTTGTACCGGGAATTGAATATGGAAGTTGTTATCATGTAATAATCCCCGTGTGACATATATTTCTCGAATGTGATATCAATCCCGTAATTAAGCCCTTTCCCCGTGTTAATAAGTCTTTCCGACAGAAACCAATCATCATTGCCTTGTAAATTAATAAAAGAGTAGGTGCTGTCGGGCAAAACCGGAACATCATATAGATATTGTATATAAGGTTCAATTTTTAAATGTTTATTTTCTCCAATATTCCAATCATAACCTAAAGACAAATGATGCGCTTTCGTGAAATCAAGGTCTTTATTTATTTTTTCCCCTTCTTTTTCCGTGAAATAATAATTCAGCATTTCCAAACGGCTGTGCATGCCATAAGCCAAAGAGTATGCTTGGTTGGGCATAAATTGACATTTCAGGCTCACCCGCGGTTCAATCGTGTAATTCCCGTTGAGGGTAAAATATTGTGCGTTTATCCCGACATTCACGCTCCATTGGTTTGTAAACCGGAACGTGGAAGAGGAATAAGCGGTAAGCAAAGAACTGAATCCCGACTCATCAGTTAAAGTTTGTAATTCTCCTCTTGTTTTTTGCGCGTCTTGCATGAACATGTCATATTTCAACCCGGTAATTCTGAAACCTGTTTTATTTGTATGATGTTCACTGTATCGCTTTTGGAACGCGGAGGAAAGCACGAAGTTCCAGTTGGTGTTTTTTATGACGTTTTTCGGTACAAGTAACACATGTTCATTCATTCGTTCCGTGTGCATATCCAACCCGCTAACGGTCAACGCTATTGTTGTTTTCAAGAAAGATGTCTTGTCAATATTTATCTTGTGATTGACTCCCAATGCCCCGGCGTATTGTTTCACGTCTTGATTTTCCATATCTTGCTCGTATTGCCATTTGCTTTTATCTTTCTCCGCTATGGTACCCGAGTGGTCAATTAACCCTATTCCCCATGCGGAAAAAACTCCGGCCTTACGGGTTGGGAAAAATAATTTGAATGACAGGTCTTGATAGTCCGTGCCGTCCGCGTCTTCCGGTTGCAACGGTGATAATAATGCCAGCGTGGAATAACGGTAATTAAAGAGATAGGAACCGTCGTATCCTTTCGTGAAAGGTCCTTCGGATGCAGCCTCGATACCGAGAAAACTAATCTGCGCGGTATGTTCATGTCGTGTGTTATTGCCATTTCTAAGATACATGTCAAAAACACCCGATAGGGCGTTGTTGTATTCGGCAGGAAAAGCTCCGGTAAAAAAATCGGAGTTCCCGAGAACCAGACTACTTAGAGCTGTCAATCCTCCACCGCCGAAACTCGTGACGTCTGCAAAATGGTTCGGGTTGGGTATCTCGACATCTTCCATGCGCCATTGTAGAAACTTGGGTGCGTTTCCCCGTATCGCGATGCCATTATTTCCCACGTTTGCCGTTACTCCCGCGAACGAGGATACCAGACGTGCCGGGTCATCCATCCCGCCCGCGTAACGGCTTGCTTCTTCCACGCTCAGCATACGCCCGCCCGCTATAGCCATGCTGTTAAGAGGTTGTGTTTTATTGATGCTCGGTTTGACTGTTATTTCGCCCAATTCCATTAAAGTTTCCTGCAAACGGATGTCAAGAATTATTTCTTTGGAAGAACTGACAAGAATCTCTTTCACGGTAACGGTTTCATACCCTAGACAACGTACTTCTATATTATGTCTTCCCACCGGTACGTTCGGCAAAGAAAATCGGCCTGCCGTATCCGTGGTGGCACCGATGACGGGAGTAATATTAAGCAACATGACAGTCGCGTAAGGAACAGGAGTGCCACTATTTTTTTCGGTGACAGTTCCTTTGACGGTCTGGTATGATTGCCCGTGCGAGAAATTGAAAAATAGAGTATTCAGCAGAATAACAATACAAATTTTCTTCATGGCTTCAATTGCATTAAATTGTTTTTAAGAATTTTGATGCAAAATTACCCGGCTCTCGCGGCGGTTACAATACTGATAAATCAGTAATCACGTATCCAGTAGGCCTAATGTTTGAGCGTATTTAATCGCTTCTATGGAATTGTTCACGTTCAGTTTTTCAAGTATTCGTTGCCTGTGAGTGTTTACCGTGTGTATGCTGATGTTTAAATATTCAGCGATTTCCTTGCTTAGCTTTCCCCGTTCTATCCATTTCAATATCTCTATTTCCCGTTGTGACAAAATGGTGTCTTTATCGAAATATTTGTCTAGCGGGGAAAATATATCTCCTGTTTTGAAATTGACCAGTTGGGAATTGACTTTTGAAAAAGGGGATTGATTGAGGGAAATATCAACAATGCTTAAAGACAACCAGATATTACCCCTTTTGTCTATTTCCAGAATTTGTATTTGTTCGGTAATTCTTTTGTATTTACCGTTAATCAAAGTTCTGTATTCCCGAATCAGTTTACTGTATTTCGTGTATTTATTGTGCATGAAAATATGCTTCATCGCGGCAATGCCGTTTTTCAGGACTTGTTCGTAATCATCGGGATGAATTTGCACGCTCGTGTATTCCCCGTTTGAATTTTTGAACAGTTCTTTGTGATACGATGATTCGTAAACATGGCATTTTTTATACATGTCGAA
Source organism: uncultured Butyricimonas sp. (assembly GCF_959596855.1). Taxonomy (NCBI): domain Bacteria; kingdom Pseudomonadati; phylum Bacteroidota; class Bacteroidia; order Bacteroidales; family Odoribacteraceae; genus Butyricimonas; species uncultured Butyricimonas sp. The sequence continues at coordinate 915 of NZ_CAUFYA010000019.1, read as the reverse complement.
AATCGATACCGCGCTTCCTGAAAAAACAGTTGATTTTGATAAAACCGAAATATGTTTATCCAGAATGTCATAATCCAACTCTTCTTTATCGAAATGCTGGGATTTCAACAATTCGAGGTATTCTTTTTGAAGGTTATCCATAGAATTGACTATTATGTTTTTTTCAAGCGTAAAAATAGTAATTCTCGTGTAAAAACAACTTTTAGGCTTCACTTCAAAACACGCCTCTCGCCCGTGAGGTCAAATATTCAGGTATAATATTGAAGGCTACAACTGCATGTGTAAAATAGGATATTCTTTACCTTCTCCGTCTAAGCTTGACCTTTTGTATACGCTAAAGCCCATATGTTTATAAAAACCGACAGCTTGAATATTTTGCTCGTTCACATCGACTTTAGTTATTTGCAAATTATCTATGGCATAGGTAATTAATTTTTTCCCGATACCCGTGCCTCGATAATTATTGTCGATAAATAACATCTCAAGATTTCCTTCAGCGATTCCCATAAACCCGATTAAGATACCCTCTTGTTCAAACCCGAATAGTGTGACATGCTGAAAATATACCGGAAGGTGTTCTTTATAGTATAGAAAATCTTCCTCTTTGAGAAAATCATGTGTACTCAACACTGCACTTTCCCAAATTTCCATCAAACGCGGATAATCCGTAGCTTTTATTTTTCTAATCATAACTGTACTTTCGATTTAAGGTTGTAAAGTTCGGAACTTGTATATTCAAAACACTGAACCCAAGTTAAGAAATACGTTTACGGATTCTGCTTAGTGCTTGCGGTGTGATACCCAAGTAAGAAGCTATATCTTTTAATGGTATATAGTTTAATGTAATGCCATATTCTTCAATCATCTGTAGATAATACTGTTCAGGAGAATATTTAATCAAGTCGATATTTCTTT
>NZ_CAUFYA010000018.1:0-88488 GCF_959596855.1 uncultured Butyricimonas sp. | reverse complement strand
TAATGTAAAAGATATGTTTGACATTGAAAACGTACCCTCTTTACAAAACCAGAAAACTTGTTCTTCCCCTTTATGATTTAAAAGCCAGCAACGTAATATTCCGTCAAAAACGAAATGACTATACCTTTCTATTTCTCCTTCCTTAATCAAGAATGTGCCTTTGCTAATTAATATTCGTTCAAAATATTGGTCGAATAATTTAGATTCCTCCAAATTAAAAGTATTGGTGCTAAAATTAAATTCTTTAAGTAGTTTTTCTAAAAGCATAAACTAAAAGTCACTGGATTATAAAAAGAAAACCTGTAAGTTGTTGATGCTTACAGGTTTTTGTCTTTCCTTTTCGCCTTTCGGCTCTACGGGAGTGGGCGCTGAGGGATTCGAACCCCCGACCCTCTGGGTGTAAACCAGATGCTCTGAACCAGCTGAGCTAAGCGCCCGTGTTGCTTGATTGCGGGTGCAAATGTAATGCAATTTTTGAATACTGCAAAAGTTTAGTCGATTTTTTTTCAAAAAAGAAGAAGGTTTTATTTAAATGTGGAATTTAATGATAGAGAAAAGTCATTTTAAAATTATTTTTCATGTAAATAGAGATTTTATTGTATTCTATGTTATTGAATGGCAGTTGTTATAATTTTATTAGATGTAATTATAAAAACAATCGATTTGATTTATATTATTATACTTCTTACATTTGTAATAGAAAAATGAAAGAGAAATATAATAATAAAAATCAATAGATATGAAAACAAAGAATTTAATCGGATTAGACGTTGAGAAATCAAAACAATTAGTTGAGCATTTGAATGATTTATTGGCAAACTATCAGTTGTATTATCAGAACGTGAGAGGTTTCCACTGGAACGTGAAGGGACGCGGGTTCTTCCAGTTGCATGCCAAATTTGAAGAGTATTACAATGACGCTATCGAGAAAATAGACGAGATTGCTGAGCGCGTGCTTACGTTGGAAGGGACCCCGTTACACGCTTACTCGGCTTACATGAAAGTAGCCGAGATCAAAGAAGTAACGGGTGTTTCCAACGGGTTGGAATGCGTGAAGCATATCATGGACAGCCTCGTGATTTTAATCCGGAAGGAAAGAGAGATTCTGGCACTTGCAGCCGAGGCGGGAGATGACGGTACTCAGGATATGATCAATCCTTATATCTCCGAACAGGAAAAGACTTTGTGGATGCTACGGGCATTTTTAAGTGAATAAGTTTAAGTTTTGAATTTGTAACCACAGAAGGCTATCGGAATCATCCGGTAGCCTTTCTCTTTATCAGCTATAGAAACCTTTTTCGGCAACTTCTCCCTTGGGGTGATGTTTTAATTACTATATTTGCGTTATATAACAATCTAATTCATCAACACCATGTGGGAATATATTATTGCCGGAATAGTGACTTTAGGTAATCTGGCTTTCTTTCTTTACTATAAAAGAAGGATGTCCGAAGTGCGTGACGGTATGGCAGAAACGATGCCGGAGAGGATCATCAGCTCTGTGCCGGATATGATTTTCATGGTGGATAACAAACTGGATATACAAAAGATATATAATGCCGACGCCTCGAAATTGTCGTTACCGGTTGAGGCGTTGATCGGGAGAAACTTGAAGAATTGTGTTGACCCGGAGTGCGTGGAGGACGTGACCGCTAATATACAAGAGGCTTTATTGACGGGCGAGGTGCGCGAGTCCGAGTATTCGGTAACGATGAACGGGAAAAAGATACTTTACGAGGGACGTTTCAAGCGGGTGGAGGATAATCTCGTCGCTTGTTTCGAGCGGGATATCACGGAACGTAAGAAGACGGAGGCTGAAATCAAGCAGAACGAGCGGCTGTTGAACGCTGTTTTGGATAATATGCCGATGCCATTGATTATTAAAGATATCGAGGACGATCTGAAATATATTTTTTGGAATAAACAATGCGAGCTACTGGGAGGATATACCCGGGAAGAAGTTCTCGGGAAAAATGATATTGAAATTTACGGTGAAGAACGGGGACGTCAGTATAGGGAAATAGATTTCGAGATTATAAAGAATGGCGGTTCGTACCGGGAACAAGAGGAGTACGTGACCCCCGATGGCGTGAAACACGTTTCGATCGTGAACAAAAACATGGTGGCAAACGACGTTCATCATTGGTTGTTAGCGACCCGTTGGGATATTTCCGATTTGATCGGGGTGCAGGAGCAATTGCAAAAGGCGAATCAAAATTTGAGGCAAATACAAGAGATCAATCAGTTGATACTGGATCACTCGAATAGCGGATTGGTATACGTGAACACGGATTATATCGTGGAGTGGGAAAATTTGGCCAAGTATTCCACGCATCCTTTAGCCGGAAAATACAAACAAGGGGTATGTTGTTACCGGAACGTTATGGGCAGAGAGGAACCTTGTCCCGGCTGTGTGATGCAGCGGGCTTTGATTTCCGGTAAAGTGGAAACAAAGGAATTGGAACTGGAAGGCGATGTGTTTGTTGAAGTTGTGGCGACTCCCGTGTCCGCGGAAGATGGCAGGCAACCGCGGGGTGTCGTGTTGAAATACGAGGATGTAACCGAAAGGCGCAGAGTGGCGAAAGAGTGGATACGGGCGAAAGAGGCCGCGGAGAATTCCGATAAATTGAAATCGATGTTCCTGTCAAACATGAGCCATGAGATTCGTACGCCGTTAAACGCTATCGTGGGATTCAGCGAATTATTGACACAGACGGAAGACCGGACGGAGAGAGAAGAGTATATAGATATTATTCAACGGAATAACGAGTTGTTGTTACAATTGATCAGTGATATACTGGATTTGTCCAAAATTGAGGCAGGGACGTTGGAATTTGTTTACACGATGGTGGATATGAATGAATTGCTACGAAGTCTCGAGTTAAGTAATCGCCAGAAAATAGTCGATAATCCGGATATAGAGGTGGCTTTTATCTCCCGTCATGACGAGTGTATCGTGTACACGGAGAAAAACAGGGTATTGCAGGTATTATCCAATTTTATGAGCAACGCATTGAAATTCACGAATAAGGGACACGTGCATTTCGGTTACGAGCAACGGGGGGATGAGTTACGTTTTTTTGTTTCCGATACCGGTAGGGGCATCCCGACAAATAAGCAAACCGATATTTTCAAACGATTTATCAAATTGGATAGTTTCTCGAACGGAACCGGATTAGGATTAGCGATATGCCAGACGATCGTAAATAAGCTGGGAGGTACTATTGGCGTGGAATCCGAGGAAGGGAGAGGAAGTACTTTCTGGTTCACTTTGCCCTTGAAACCGGGGGATAGACTTCTATAATAGATAGTATAGGTTAGGGTGTAATCCTACTCGTTACCCGTGTGATTTCCGCAGGAATAGGGGATCACTTCCGGTTTAATAGTGCATATAAAGTTTTAATTTAGCTTTTACTTCCCTGTAAGAACGCTATTATATATAGCGTTCGTATAGGGTTCCTATAGGGTTCCTATAGCGTTCATGACGGAAGTGATGCGGAATTACACCGGAATTATACTACGAACCCCGTGAGAATCGTGCATGTATTCCCTTTGTTCAGAACAGGTACAAATTACGATTGTTTCTCGATATCGGCTCGTGATTTACTTTGTGTCACGAGGTAGACGCCGAGGAACACGAGGAGGGCGGCGACGGGTTTGTCCCACGTGAAGCTATCCTGTCCGATGAGGATAGCAACGATCGAGGCGATGATCGGTTGGGCGTTGTTGTACATGCTGACAGTGGTCGGGCGGATACGTTTCAAGGCGATGGGTACGAGCAGGTAAGCGACCCCGGTTGCCATGATGACGATGTACGCGAGGCGTAGCAGGGCGTTCAGGTCAAGCACGGGTGTCATGAATATTTTGGATTCGCCGAGTTTGTCGAGGCCAAGGGGGAGAGCAACGAGCGCGGCAAAGAGAAACATCCATTTCATTAAAGTGACCGGGGAGTAACGCCGCGATATGGTGCGGGTGATGATCAGGTACGTGGCATAAGTCACTATATTCACGATGCAGAGAAGAGTGCCGAGCGTGTGATTGCTCCCGCCACCCGCGGGAGTGGATTGAAGTATTAATAGCAATGCCCCGCAAGCCCCGATAAATACTCCGGTTGCTTTTTTGCCGGTGATAGGTTCTTTCAGGAACACGGCTGCCATGAGCATAACGATGACGGGAGTCATGGCGGCGATAAGGGAGATGTTGACGGGCGAGGAGTATTGCAAGGCGACGGCAAAGGACAATTGTGCCCCGATAAGCCCGAAGAGGGCGGCGAAGAAGAGTATTGTCAAATCTTTAAAACTTACTTTTTCTCGTGGCAGAAACAAGGAGATACTCCAGAAAATCAAGGTGGCACATGACATCCTGACCAGCGTGAGGGCAAACGGGTGAATCCATTCCGGGACTAATGTTTTGGCGATAGGGGTGTTCAATCCGAAGATGACGTTTGTCATCAGAATAGCGATGTGTCCTTGCCATTTTTCTCTGGTCATGTGAACTTGAATTAAATGTTCGTTACAAAAGTAGGACTAAAATCAGAGATTTGTTCCGGGATTTTATTAATTTTGAAAATCAATTTCGGATGTGGATTTTTGGGAGTGTCGAGTTTAATTGATGCAAGCGAATGGAAGAGAATTTGAAATATCGGGACATGGCGATTTTGACGAGAGATTTGAAAGCGGGAGAAGAGGCTGCTTTCGATTTTCTCTTCCGTACTCGTTACAAGAATTTGTGTCGGTTTGCCGCCACGTTTGTCGTGCATTTCGATGTGGCGGAGGATATCGTGCAGGAGATTTTCGAGAAGATATGGCAGAAGAGTGCCCGGATCGCGGAAGGTGAATCCATTGATAGTTATTTGTTTGTTGCCACGCGTAACGCTTGCTTCACGTTCTTGAAAGATAGGCGGGAACGTGTTGATTTGGAGGGGTTGAAACAGGAGTTGGAGGCACCCGAAGAGGTTGTCGAGTTCGAAAGTGCGGAGTTGAATCGTTTGTGGGGGGAGATCGAGAAATTGCCTTTGCAGTGTAAGACCGTTTTTAAATTGGTGGTGTTGGAAGATATGAAGTACAGGGAGGTGGCTGAGGCTTTGGATATTTCGGTGAACACGGTGAAGACTCAGGTTAAGATTGCCTATAAGACTTTGAGGGAAAGTTTACAACGGGGACAGTTTACTCTTTTCTTGTTGCTTTACGGGAGGAGGTAATTATATTCGGATATTTTTTTCAAAAAAAATCATTTTTTTCTTCACCCTGTTTTCGTGTTTTGCAGTACTCTATGTAAAAACCATAGAGAATGAAAATTGAAGACAGGGTATATGAATTGATTTCCGGTAAACTCGATGACGTGTTGTCAGAAGAGGAAGAGAGGGAATTGTCGGGTTGGTTGGAAGCTGACGGGGAGCATCGGGTGATTTTCGATGAGATGCGGAGATTGCACGAGCAAGCGAAATTGTTGCGGCGGGAGTTTAACCCGGACGTGGAGGGTACGCTAAGGAGATTGAAAGTACGCGGGGGAAAACGGATCGGGTTGCACGCGTGGTGGAAGTATGCGGCGATGTTTGTTTTGCCGTTGGGTATTGCTTTTGCTTTGTGGCAGGGGTTGAAAGAAGAAAAGATTGTTTTGCATCGGCAATTCGGCGAGGTGGCTCGCCCGGGGGCGGAGCGTGCCGTGTTGAAACTTTTTGACGGGAAGACCGTGGTGTTGGATAGTACGTCCGGGAATATGTTGATTGCGCGAGGCGAGAATGTTCGGGTGGAAGTGGATTCGAATCGCTTGTTACGTTATTCCCGGGAGGATACTGTCGTGACTTCACGGGAAGAGAGGATGAATGAGTTGGTTGTTCCGAGAGGGGGGGAGTATCAGATTGTGTTGGCGGACGGGACGAGGGTATGGTTGAATTCGGCGACCAAGTTGATATTCCCTCAAAATTTCACGGGCAAGGAGAGAAGGGTGGTGCTGTCGGGTGAGGCTTTTTTCGAGGTGGCACGGGATGAGGGTAAGCCTTTTATCGTGGAGACTTCCAGAATGGACGTGAAGGTGCTGGGAACCCGGTTTAACGTGAACGCTTACACGGATAACGAGGTGGTTTCGACCACGCTGGTGGATGGTAGTGTGGAAGTGGCTTCCGGTACACAGAAACCCATTACTCTGGTTCCGGGAGAGCAGGCGTACGGGGAAGCGGGCGAGTTGGAAAAACGGGAGGTGAACGTGAGGTTGTACACTTCGTGGATAGATGGCAGGTTCATGTTTAATAACGTGGAGTTGGAGGAGATAGCGAAACAGATTTCCCGTTGGTATGATGTGGAGATATTTTTCACGAACGAGAACGTGAAACGGACTCGTTTCACGGGTGGCATGGTGAAATTCAAGCCGTTGGATGATTTGATACGGATGATAGAGAGCACGAGTCCGGTACGTTTCAGCGTGAAGGGAAAAACGATTGTTATCTCGGAAGGATGAATAAATACCGGGAATGTATAGCGACATTCCCGGCACTTGATAAATAAGCGTCTTGTCCGACGTTTGGCGATGGAGGACAAGACAAATTATAAACCTTAAAAACAAATGTATGAAAAAAAATTGTGATTTGGGGATTAATCCCCCCAGATGGCTAAAAAAATTTTTATTGGTCATGCGAATAACAGGTATTTTATGTTTGGTGTGCGTGATGCATTTGTCGGCGGCGGTGTATTCGCAAACGGCACGCATCAACTTGAAAATGAGGGATGCCACGATCGAGCAGGTACTGAACAAAATCGCGGAGTCGACGAAGATGGATTTCTTTTACAGCAATTCCAAGATTGACGTGGCGAAACGAGTGAATGTCAATTTTTTTGATGCGACACTGGAAGAAGCTTTGCGGACAATTTTCAAGGGAAGCGACGTGAAGTTCGAGATTTCGGACAACTTCGTGGTGATTCATTACGTGCGGGCACTGGTGGCTACCGATACGCTGAAGAAAATCACGGTGACGGGTACGGTGAAGGATTCGGACGGAATGACGTTACCGGGGGTGACGATTCAGGTGAAAGGTACGATGCTTGGGTTTACTACAAATTTGGAGGGTAAGTTTAATTTTGATTTGCCGAAACGGGATTCTTTAGTTTTGATTTTCTCGTATGTCGGCTTTCAGAAGCAGGAAGTACGTGTGCGAGATAATAATAAGCCCATGAATATTACGCTGAAAAATGATTTGGCGGAGATTGACGAGGTGGTGGTGACCGGTATCTTTAATAAGCCGAAAGAGAGTTTCACGGGAGCGGTGACGCATATCACGAAGGAGGATATTATGAATTACGGGAACCGGAATTTGTTGCAGACGTTGAATAATATAGATCCGGCTTTCGTGATTCGGGAGAATAACACGTACGGGTCAAACCCGAATATCTTGCCGGAGATTCAGATCCGGGGTATTTCCGGTTTGCCGGATATCACGAATTTGCAGTCGTATGCCCGGGCAGAGTTGAACCAACCGTTGTTCGTGCTGGATGGTTTCGAGGTGACTTTGGAGCGGGTGATGGACTTGAACCCGTCGGACGTGGAGTCGGTGACGATATTGAAAGACGCTAGTTCTACGGCACTTTACGGTTCGCGGGGGGCGAACGGGGTGGTAGTGATCACTTCGACGAAACCACGTCAAGGGAAGTTGCGGGTTTCTGTTTCTGCCGGCTTGAACGTGGAGATTCCCGATTTGTCAAGTTATAATTTGTTGAACGCGGAAGAGAAGTTGGATCTGGAGGTACGCGCGGGATTGTATAATAGCGCGGCACGTATGGAATTGTACAGGCAGAACGTGCGGGCAATTGCCGAGGGTGTGGATACTTATTGGATTGGTAAACCGGTGCGTACGGGTATCGGACAGAATTATAATCTGGATTTCGGGGGTGGTGACGAGCAATTCCGTTACACGATGAATTTGTCTTACAATAGTGTGGCAGGAGCCATGAAAGGATCTTACAGGAATAATTTCAACGGGACGTTGAGCATCAGTTATTTGCTTAAACAATTCCGTTTTATGAATACTTTTTCCTTGGGGTTGAATAATTCCGAGGAGAGTCCGTACGGGACTTTTTCTGATTACGTGACGTTGAATCCTTATTGGTATCCTTACGATGAGGAAGGGCGGCTCGTGCAATTTTTTAGTACTTTTGGTTCGGAAACGAATGTTGTCCCTCAAGCAAATCCTTTGTGGGAAGCTTCCATTAATAAATTTGATAAGACTAAATATACTAATATCCGAAATACTTTCCGTGTCGAGTGGGATGTGGTGAAGGGAGTGAAATTATCCACGAATTTCGGGTATACCAGTCAAACTGACCGTGATGACCGTTTCGTCCCGAAATCCAGTAATGATTTTATTAATACGACCGATCCTGATGCGGCGGGAAGTTACACGTGGGGATATCGCGAGATGCATTCATGGCAATTGGGATTTACGGGCAGTTACGGGAATACGTTCGGGCGGCATAGTGTATTTTTGGGTTTAGACGGGAGTTTGTTCGATACGAAAAATTTAGGTTATTCTTTGTGGGTACGAGGATTTGCCAACGATAAACTGACAGATATTTCCAACGCGGCGGGATTTGCCACGGAACGTCCGTCTGCCACGGATACTCAGAGTCGTCGGGTTGGTTTCACGATGACGGGTAATTATAATTTTGACAGTCGTTATTTTGTCGATTTCTCTTATCGTTTGGACGGATCTTCTTCTTTCGGTTCACAAAATCGTTTCGCGCCGTTCTGGTCATTGGGTTTTGGCTACACGGTCAGTCAGGAGAATTTTATTCAGGAGAATCTTCCTTGGATGAATTTGTTGCGTTTGCGTTACTCTTACGGGGTGACCAGTGCTTTGCCCAGTGATCCTTACAAGGCTTTGACGACATACGAGTATGACCGGGATCAACGATATAATGGCGATATGGGTGCCACGCTGAAAGGGATCGGAAACGCGAATTTACGTTGGCAGGATACCTACCAGCATAATATCGGCGTGGACTTGACTTTGTTCAACGAGATTTTGTCTATTCAGGGAAACTATTATCGCAAAGAAACAAAAAATTATATTTCAGACGTGGGATTGACCTATTCACATGGATTCCAGAATTATGCGGAAAATGTCGGGACTCTTCGGAATGTCGGGGGAGAATTAAATCTTTCCGTGAATTTGTTGCGTAACCAGAATATCATGTGGTCGGTGCGGGGAGCCATGTCGTGGAACGAGAACAAGATCGTGTCGCTTTCCGATGAGATGAAACGGCAGATCGAGGAGCAGGTAAATCACCAGAGTGCGGCTGATACTTATTTACAATACCGGGAAGGAGAGTCGATGGATGCCATATACGTGCATATTTCACCGGGAGTGGATGCTGCCACGGGGGAAGTACTTTACGTGGACCGTTACGGGCGGGTTTCTTCGACTTTGGATATACGTGCCAAGTATAAGGTGGGTAATGAGACGCCGAAGGTGAACGCTCGTTTCAGTACGATGTTCCGTTATAAATCCTTCTCGGTGAATACCGGTTTCGAGTTACGGTTGGGCGGACAGAAGCTTAATTCGACGTTGTTGAATAAAGTGGAGAATGCTTATGCGCGGGTGAATGTCGATAAGCGTGTGTTGTCCGAGCGTTGGGAGAAGCCGGGTGACGTGACACGTTATAAAGGACTGGCAAATACCCGGAATACTCCGGCTATTGACCGGTTTGTGATGGATGAATCGACTTTTATCTGGAGAAATATTAATATACAATACGATTTTCCCCGGCGGATGTGTAAATACATGGGAATGGAGCGGTTAAGTTTGTCTGCCAGTATGATGGATTTGTGGTATCTTTCCACGATCGAGCAGGAGCGAGGGACAGCCTATCCGTTTTCCGTGAAACCATCGTTTTCAATATCATGTACATTCTAACTAATTTGAACGCGTTATGAAAAAAATGAGAAATTTATTAATACTGTCCTGTGTGTTATTCGGGTTGTCGGGTTGTTCGGATTGGTTGACGATTCAGCCGGAAACACAGATAACGGAGGAGGATATGTTCAAGACACAAGGGGGATTTTATGATGCCCTTATCGGATGTTATACTTTGATGCGGAATAATTATTCCCCGGACGGACCTATGGTACTGGGAGCCACGGAATATATGGCTAACTTATGGTACACGAACGCGGAGAGCGGTACGGCTTACGAGTACGTGGTGCATGACTACCGTGCTGATTTGGTGGAGAATACATTGTCGAGGCTGTTTCTGAATCAATACGAGATTATAGCTAATTTGAATAATTTGTTGAGGCATATAGACGGGCAAGATAACGTGTTGTCGAGCGGAGAGCGGGATTTATACCGGGGAGAGGCTTTGGGAATGCGGGCTTTTATTCACTTTGATCTGATCCGCCTGTGGGGACCGATGCCGGGGCAGGTGAACGAGAATTATTTGTATTTGCCTTACGTGTTGAACGTGCAACTGGAGAACTATTCGTATTCGAATTACCGGAATTATATGGCTCAACTTCGCACGGATTTGGATTCCGCCGAGTTATTATTGCAACGAGTGGATCCCGCGGTTGCCGGGAACGCGTATCAGTCTACTTACGGTGCTAATCGTAAAAATCGGATGAATTATTATGCCGTGTTGGGTTTGCAGGCCCGGGTGCATTTGTGGTTGGGTGAGCGGGAGGAAGCTTTGCGTTATGCCCGGTTGGTTCGGGATGCTGTCAACGAGAGTGGCGTGGGCGTGTTTGTTTTAGGTACGCAAGAGGATTTTAACCGGTATGACCGCGTGTTGTATTCTTCGGAACAGTTATTCGGGTTGAGTCTTGAAGAATTTGCCGATAATATGATCGCGGACGGGAATAGTCCGGCTTTTTCACAGACTTCGGCTAGAATAGCAGCTTTGTATCCCTCGTCGGATATTCGTTCTCAATTGTGGTACGCCGCGAGGGGGGATTATCGCTCGCCGAATAAATACGGTAATATGGCTTCTTACGACACGGAAAATCCTGCCCCGTATTCGAGTGTACCGTTGCTTCGTCTAGCTGAAATGTATCTGATTATTGCCGAGTGTGCCGACTTGACGGAAGCGAACACGATGTACACGGATTTTTTGGCGTCCAGAGGGGTGGAAACAACCGAGTTGACGGAGGCTAACCGGGGAGAGGTTATTCAATTGGAATACTTGAAAGAGTTCTTGGCCGAGGGACAGATGTTTTTCGTGTATAAGCGTTTTGGGGCTGTGACTATGCGTTGGTCAAACCGGGAGAACGGGGTTGATGATTACGTTTTGCCTTTGCCTTTGCGTGAGTTAAGTACGACTGAAAATTAATAAAGAAAGGAGTAATTTATGATACGTGTATTAATATTATCCTTGTGTGTGGCTTTTTGTTGTGTTGCCTGCGAGGAGACGTTGCCCGGTTACGGTAGTGGCTGGAGAGGAGTGCAGTTTGTTTTGAATGAAAGTTCTCTAAATCCTAATGTTTACAGTTATTCGTTCGTCGGGAAAGACGAGAATCTGGCGTTGGATACGGTGTGGTTTACCGTGCGTCCGCAGGGGATGTTGCCGAAGAAGAGTAGCCGGATTAAATTGGAACAGTACGAGGGGCAGGAATGGGTATATATTTATGGAAATGATGGTTTGGTAACAGACTCTGTTTTACGGGTACTTCCTCGTCAGGCGGAAGCAGGCGTGCATTATGTTTCTTTTGATGACGAGCGAATGGCTGAACATTTGGTTTTAGAACCGGGGCAGTTGGAAGCCCGGATTCCGGTGATTGTGTTGCGGGACGAGTCTTTGCGCGACACGACGTACACGCTTTTTTTCCGTATCGCGGATTCCGAGGATTTGACGGCGGGAGACGAGGCGCATAGTAATATCGTGTTACGGATAGCGGATTGTATATCAAGACCGAGCGCGTGGGATGATTGGTTTTTTGCCGGGTCGTGGAGTCGTGTGAGGCATGAGTTTATGATTCGAGTGACCGGAGAAAATTGGGATAATACATTTATCGAGTCGTTGACTAGAGAAGATCGGAATTATTATTTGTATGTTTTTAACCGGGAGTTGAGATTAGAAAATGCCGAGCGGGCAGAACAGGGATTGCCGCCTTTGAGGGAAGATCCCGATGATCCCGATTCGGAATTGGTATTCCCTACTGTGGCTTATTGGTAAATGATAAAAAGAAAAGATATGAAATATATATATATTCTGGTGATAGTCTTGATGGCGGGACTCTTGTTGACGGGTTGTTATGACAAGGAAAACACCATTCATCGTTTGCCGAATCTGGCGATCGGAAATATAGCTAACGGTTCAGTGAAAACCGGGGAGCCGATTCGTGTTTCTCCCACGTGTACGATGGGAGGAGAGGAGGTCGAGTGTACTTATAACTGGTATCGTTATCACGGTTCGGAGGCGGAATTGATTTCGGAGGATTCCCGGTTGGAGTGGCGGGTAGATACGATCGGTTCTGTCACATTGCAAGTGGAAGCGACTCACGTGGAAACGGGGATTCAAGCGCTTCTTTCGTTTTCGTACACGATTGTTCCCCGAATTGACAGGGGATGGTTGATTCTGAAGGAAACTGTCGACGGGAACACGGATATGGATCTTTCGCTGGTACAAGCGGATGGGACAGAGTTCGCCACGGATGTGTTGTCGTTGGCTTTGGGCGAGCCGATGCGGGGGCGTCCGGTATCGTTGCTCAGTACGGATAATTACCTGTGGTATAACCCGGAAACGGGAAGTGCGGAAAGGAATCAAGTGTGTTTGACTCCCGTGAGCGAAAAGGAGATTTTGATGTATCGGGTAGCTGACGAGAATATATTGGCGAGGAACGAGGATTTGTTTTACGAAGTTCCGGATTTTACATCCGGAAATATGGAGGCTTATATGAAATTGTCCGGTTCGGCGAGTTTAATATATGGCGGTCAGGCTTATTTGATGCAAGGGGGGGCGGCTGCTTTTATGCCCTCGCTTTTGGGGAATTACCATCTTGCTCCTTATCTGGTGTGTTATGGATATAGTAATCCGATGTTGGTGTATGACGAATTGAGTTCTTCTTTCGGGTTACTTCAGGCTTCCGGTAATATGTCGACGACGATGGAGATAAAATATTTCGATAATGCTTATCGTGATCTTGATGAATTACGAATTTCCCCGAGCGGAATGAATGCCGATTTGATTTATATGGGGCAGACGGACGGGAGTGTAGACCCGGAACACTTGACAAATTATGGAACGGCTTACGCTTTGATGCGGAAGAAGGATGATCGGGAAAATTTGTTGTTGTACGGGTTGACTTCCTATGAGTGGTATAGTGGGACTCACGGACCTATTCGATTTGCCCGGGAGATACCGGTATCCCGTTGCGAGGCTTTTGCCTCGGCTGATTTTTACACGATGCATCAGACAAGAAATCAAATCTATTTTATCAAGGATAACCGACTTTCTTACTATGATATTGATAATGATTCATTCGTGATGGATGTGCATACTTTCGAGGGAGAGGTGACTTATTGCAAGTATATCGCTAATAATTATGACTACAATGAATCTACGTGGAGTCCGCCCGTGTATGATAGCCGTTTTGACCGATTGGTAGTGGCAACCTCTTCGGGGACGGGCTACACGATACATTCATTCAATTGGTCAGTGAACGGCGGTTTGACCTTAGCGCCGGATCTGGAGATGAGGGGCGAGGGGAAGGTACGTTTTATGTTCTGGTATACTTCCAATTGGAGGCTTTTTAATAATATTTACAGGTATAGTTAATCTTGTCAAGACGGCTCCCGCGGGTGCGTGCGGGTGCCGTTTTTATTTAATTTTTACGGTAATGAAAAAGATTTTATATGTCATTGCAGCATGTTTTATGCTGCAAACGGGGGCTTTTGCCCAAACGAATTTTGAGGAGTTGGCGCTGGATAAGGCTTTGGAGAAAGCGAAAACGGAGAAAAAGTTGGTGTTTGTAGATATGTACACCTCGTGGTGTATGCCCTGCAAGTATATGGCGAACATGATATTCCCGAAGGTGGAAATGGGGGAGTATTTGAATCCCCGTTTCGTGTGTTTAAAGATAAATGCAGAGGAAGGGGAAGGCGTGGATATTGCTAAGAGATACGAGATTGCGGCTTTCCCGACATTTTTGATTTTGAATACAGGTGGGGAGGTGCAACACCGGATTGTCGGGGGAAGTGAAACGGCTGCCGATTTTATCAAACGGGTTGCCGAGGGATTGGATGAGGATACGGCTATCGGGGTGCTTGCCAAGAAATACGGGGCAGGAGATCGGGAGTCGATGTTTTTGGCAAAGTACGCTAAGGCTTTACTGGCGGTAGATGATCAGAAGGTGTTTGAGGTAGCGGATTTGTTGCTTGAAAATTTGAGTGATGCTCAGCGGGTGGATACGGCTTATTGGTTCGTGTACGAGCATCCGGCATTGACCCCGGTAGGTTCCCCGAACATGGAGTATTTGTTGGCGAATGCCGTTCGTTTCCAAAAGAGCGTGGGAGAGGAACGGGTGAACGAGAAGATTGCGACAGCTTTTGATGTAAAGTTGACAAATATGATTACGGGACGGGACAAACAGAGCGGAGTGGAGGCTATTGACGCTATCGAGAAAGAGATGGAAGGGTATAAGTTCCCGAGTAAACCCCGTTTGAAGATGTTTGCCGAGATTGCCCGGGCCCAGCGGAGCGGGGATATAGAGAAGTTGTTGACAACTTGCGAGAAGAATCTTCCGCGGATCGAACATGAACATTTATTGGCGGCTTTTTTCCCGTTAGCATTGACGATCAAAGGTAAAGGGGATGCCGGGCAGCAGGAACGAATGCTGGCGTTGGCTAAAAAGCTTTTGGCGGAAACGACAAATGATAAGTTTAAGTTTGCACTAGGGAATTTTATCCCGTATGCATTAGAGAAAAAGTAATCGGATGGAAAGACGTTATTTTAAATGGTTGGGCTTTAGTTTGTTTGTCCTTTTTTGGGGAATGAGTGGAAGTCAGGCGCAAAAGGTGGTTTACCGGGATTATGGCCGGTTGGGGTGGACGATACTCGATTCGTTGAAACGCCCGGGGGCAACTTCTTTGTTCAAGGGGATGAGTACGTTAAAGCGGGAGTGTCAAACGTTGGCGGAGGGCACGCCGGTGGATATGAAGGCTTGTCCTGCCGGGAAACGGGAATTGAAGCCGGGGGAGATTGTCGAGAAGAGGCGGGAGAGTGTGTTGATGATGTTCAAGTATTTGCGTGCCACGACACGTCCGGAGGCGATTGAGCCGTGGGCAACAGCGGTGGTGTTGTCGGAAGACGGGGTGTGCGTGACGAATTGGCACGTGTTTTGGCAATTGATTGATACCGCGGCACGGTTGGATTTGCGGGATAGTCTTCTTTTCGTGGCGACGGAGGCGGGAAAAGTATATTCGATAACCTCGATTCTCAGTTATAGCCGGAGCGGGGATTTGGCTTTTTTCAAGATTGATACCCGGGGTGACAGATTGGTGCCGATGCCGATAGGACAGGATATCGCGGTAGGGGAGAACGTGCATGCTTTAACGAATCCGGCAGGGTATCCCTACGTGTACACGACCGGGGTAGTATCCCGCACGTTTACAAAGGAGGCGGGCAATCCCTTTGGAAACCGGGTGGAGATTACGGCGGATTTTGCAAAGGGTTCCAGCGGGGGACCGATTATGGATGACCGGGGAAATATGATTGCCATAGTGTCGTGCCTTCATCCGATATATTATGTAGACCAACAGCCGACGGATAGACAGATGGGGATAAAGGAGTGTATCCCGGTGAGTTCGATCGTGCGGTTGATGGGAAAAGAGCAAGTTGTGAAAGCCGGGAATGGAGTGGATACGACAGAATTGAAAAAAGGGGATAAATGTCCGGAGTTCGTGTTTAAGGATGCTCAAGGGAAAGAGCATACGTTGTCGGAGTTGAAGGGGAAGTATGTTTTTATAGACGTGTGGGCGTCGTGGTGTTACCCGTGTCGGAAGGAGTATCCCTATTTGCAGGAGTTGGAGAAAAAGATGGAGGGGAAGAATATTGTCTTTATCGGAATCTCTTGTGATCATATAGAATGGCGTTGGACGGGGGCTTTGGAAATGGGAAAGATGGGAGGTGTACAGTGGTGGATTGCCGGTAATGAGTCGTTTTTAAAGGCGTTCAGGGCAGACCGGATTCCCCGCTTTATATTGTTGGATCCCAAGGGACGGGTGTTGGAGTTGAATATGACACGTCCTTCGGATTCGGAAACGGAAAAGTATTTGTTGAAATTAAAAAAGATATAACGCGTGCTTTTTTGACACCTTCTCCCTTGCTTGTTTTTTTTGAATTAATTCACGTTATTTGCGCTTGTTATGATCACAGAAGAGAATATAGAGTACTTTGTGACCCAAGCGCACCGGTATGGTGAGGCAGGGTTGATGCTTTGCAGCAGCGGGAATTTGTCATGGAGAGTCGGGGAGAAGGCTCTCGTTTCGGGGACTGGTTCGTGGTTGCCTGTTTTGACAGGGGAGCGGGTGGCGGTATGTGATGTGGTGAGCGGGCTGTCGGAGAACGGGGTAAGACCTTCCATGGAGTGTGTTTTTCATTTGGGGGTTATGCGGGAGCGGGCGGACGTGAACGTGGTGTTGCATTTTCAATCAGAGTACGCGACTGTTGTAGCGTGCATGAAGGAGAAGCCGGAAAGTTTTAACGTGACATTGGAGGTGCCTTATCACGTGGGGGAGATTGTTGTTATTCCTTATTATTGTCCCGGCTCACCGGAATTGGCGCAAGCGGTGATTGACGGTATGCGGGAACACGATGCGGTGCTGATGAGTAATCACGGGCAGGTGGTATGCGGGAAGGATTTTGACGATGTGCTTCAACGGGCGTTATTTTTCGAGATGGCGTGCCGGATTATCGTTCAAAGTAGAGGTAGATATGAGGTACTTGGAAAAAAAGATGTCGAGAATTTGAAGAGATTACGTTTAAATTCTCGATAATTATTTGCATCTTTGTATTAAGGTGATGGGATCTGAATTAGAATTGGATATTGTAATTATGGATCATTTTATTGAAAATGTGAACAAGAAGCGAGAGGGAGCGTGGAGAGAGTTGTACAGGAGATTTTATCCTGCACTCTGTAACTATGCCTTGAAAATCGTGAAAGATACGGATGTTGCGGAGGATGTTGTTCAGGATTGTTTCATTAAAATATGGGATTCATCTATCCGGTTTGAAGATGGGCCTTCATTAACAGCTTATTTGTATCGGGCGGTATATACCCGTTCATTAAATCTGGTACGGGATCAAGGGTACGCTCAAGGACTTTACGAGAAATGGGGAGAGAAAGTGCTGGAGGAGCAGGAAGAGTTTGATCCTGTGATCGAGATTGCGGTGGAGGAAGATGTCGTGAACAGGTTCTATGCGATAGTGGACGAGTTGTCCGGGCAGCAGAAGGATGTGCTATTGATGAGTATGAATGGCGATAAAGTGAAAGAGATTGCCGAAAAATTGCAGATAAGCGAAAATTCCGTTAAGACGCAGAAAAAGAGGGCGTATGCTTATGTACGTGAACGTTTGGGTGAGGGGTGGTTCATTTTTTTGATTTTTTTTGTCACCCGTTTTTTAAAGTCATGTGTTCTTTAAATGAGAAGAAACATGAAATGATACGAGATTGGAAAAATATAGCGAATAGATCCAAGCGGGTTACGGATTATCTAAAAGGACTTTTTTTAGAAGAGGAAAGTTCTGATAGAGAATTTGTCGGTGATTCGATGGAGGAACGGATCGCCGGGAGGCTTTCCCGACCGGATTATCTGAAACAAAAGTATGAGGAACAGCGACGTTTTGATGCTGATGCGGCTTTCGGGAAATTGAGAAGGCGTAATCGTCGCCAGGTGATGATTCGGGTAAGTTCGGTAGCGGCTTCGGTAGCTGTTCTTTTAGGGGTGGTTTGGATGTTCCAAGTGGAACCGGAGCAACGGGGGAATGTGCCTTCGGTGAAAAAGGTGATTACTCCCGGGGAACGGAAAGCGGTGCTCGTGTTGAATGACGGGCGGACGCTTGACCTGAAAGAGGCTCGTTCCTCGAGGATAGAAACCACGGAAGGAGTTATCCATATTGATTCCGCGGGAGTGATACGCGGAGAGGAGGCAAGTGAAGTTGTCATGACGGAAAAGAGTTATAATAAATTGATTATTCCCCGTGGAGGAGAGTATCATCTGGTTTTGTCGGACGGTACGAACGTGTGGTTAAATTCCGAGACGGAGTTACATTTCCCGCTTCAGTTCAAGGGGGATTCCCGGCAGGTTTATTTGAAGGGGGAGGCTTATTTTGACGTGAAAAGTAATCCGGATAAACCTTTTATCGTGAACACGGCTGCCGGTGACGTGAAAGTATTGGGTACGGGATTCGACGTGGCTGTCTACGACTCGACCACGATGATCGCGACTTTGGAACGAGGGGCAATCAGTTACGTGCATGAGTCGCAACCGGAAATCGTGTTGCGTCCCGGGGAACAATTAACTTACAAGATAGGGAATGAATTACCTCGGGTCTGTAAGGTGAATACAAGATTGTACACGGCATGGAAAGATCATCTTTTCTGTTTCGAGGAACAGCGTTTGTCGGAGATTATGGTCATTTTAGCTCGTTGGTACGATTTGAAGGTGCAGTTTGATTCGGAGGATTTGAAAAACGTGGAGTTATCCGGAACGCTGGATAAATATTCGGATGTAAGACCGTTATTGAATTTATTCGAGTTAGGAACAAACGTGAAATTTGAAATAGAAGATAATGTTGTGATAGTGAGAAAAGCAAAATAAAAAAAGGGCTCGAAACAGAGCGACCAAACCATGTATCGAATCCCTTTTTGTTCTAAGTGTTAAACTTATAAAATCAAACAAAGTTATGAAAAAAAATCCACCCGAAGTGTGGGTACGACCACATTGTGTCAAAAAAATTTTTCAAGTGATGAAACTGACGTTATTTTTTGTGATGTTTTTCTTTATTTCAGCCAGTGCATTTACCCAAAAGGTGAATATCTCGGTAAAGTCCGATATGAATTTGAACGAGGTGCTGAAGCAAATAAAGAATCAGTCGGGAATCCGTATTCTGTATGATGCGGGTAAGACGAAACAAGTGCAGTGCCGTGAGATGAAAATCACGGAAATGGATGTAGTCGAAGCGTTGCGACAAGTGCTGAAAGATACTCGTTTCGAGTTTTTCGAAGAGGGAGGAGTGTATATTGTTCGGGAACTTGCCGTGCAACAGGCAAAGGTTATTCGTATTGTCGGAAAAGTGACGGACGCGAAGAAGCAACCTCTACCCGGTGTTACCGTTCAATTGAAGGGATTCCCGATAGGAACGGCAACGAATAGCACGGGAGATTATCAACTTTCGATACCGAATGCCCCAGAGAAGTTTTCTCTCGTGTTTTCTTTTATCGGTATGGAAGCGCAAGAGATTGTCTATGCTGGGAAGGATACGATCAACGTGGTGATGAAGGAGGATGTGGCGACATTGGATGATGTTGTCGTGACGGGATATATGACAGTAAATAGAGGTAGTTACGTGGGAGCCGTGACCACGGTAAAAGTGGACGATATCAAAATTGCGGGTATGACTTCTATTGATCAAATGTTGCAAGGTGTGGTTCCCGGTATGACAGTTCGGATGAGTACCGGGCAGGTCGGTGCTTCTCCGAAAATTAGGGTAAGAGGAACTTCCACGTTGTTAGGAAATAAGGAACCTGTCTGGGTGGTCGACGGCGTGATTCAGCGTGAGCCGATTCCAATGCAGGATGAGTTGTCCGGGGATATCGAGGATTTACGTTTGATTGTATCGAATGCTATCTCTTGGTTGAATCCGAATGATATTGAGACTTTGACAGTGTTAAAAGACGCTTCCGCCACGGCAATTTACGGCTCGCAAGCAGCAAACGGCGTGATCGTGATAACCACGAAAAAAGCAGAAACGGGAAGACTTTCCGTGTCGTACAGTGGGAGTGTGACTGTAGGTCAACGTCCTAAATACGGAATGTACGACCGGATGACTTCACAAGAAAGAATGCAATTATCCCAAGAAATCTACGAGGAACGGGTATCGTTCCCTAATTCGATATTGCCTATCGGGTACGAGGGACTTGTAGAGAAATTGAACAATAAGGAAATCACGGAGAGTGAAATGAAAGAGGAGTTCCGGAAAATGGAGCGGATGAATACGGATTGGTTTAGTATTTTATTCCGTAATTCTGTCAGTCACCAGCATTCGCTTAGCGTGACCGGAGGGTCGGAGAAAATTTCAAACCGGACTTCAATCAATATCTCCGAAACGCTCGGAGAGGCTATCGGGAATGAAATGTCGAATTTTTCCGTGAGTTCAAATACAACGATGAAGTTCCTGCCTACTTTACAAGCCAGTTTTTTGGTTAACGGGAGTTTGCGGAACACGGAGGGATTTGCTTATAATGTTAGTCCGTTTGATTATGCTTATAATACATCTCGGGTGATTCCTGCCTATAATGAGGACGGAACGTTGTTTTATCATGAAAAGGTAGGTGCCTCGAGTAATTCTATACCTTTGAAAAATCGGTATAATTATAATATTCTTAATGAACGGAATAATACGGGGAATGAAAACACGACGAAAAAGCTTTCTACTTCTTTGGATTTGAATTGGACGATTCTTCCGGGATTACAGTATCAAGGCGTGTTCTCCTATGGGCTGTCTTCTTCCAATATTAAATCGTGGGCTACGGAACAATCATTCTATATCACGAGTATGAGGGGATATGAGTTTGGTTCCGTGTTGGCGAATCAGGCGGAAGAGAAAGGTTCTCGTTTGCCTTGGGGGGGATTGTTGTACACGGAGGAATCATCTGTAAGGGATTATACTTTCCGGAATAGTTTGGTGTATGACAAGACGTTTAAGGATGTTCATCGTATGACTCTGCAAGCTGGAATCGAGATCGCATCGGCAAAAACGACAGGAACGAGAAACAAGAATTACGGTTACTTGAAATACCGGGGAGAGTCGTTTGCAAGTGTTCCGCTGATGTATACTCCTGTTGGGGCGTCGGCTAAAAATAATGAGCTTTATGAAGAGATGCGAACGAACCGGAAAGTGGTAAATCGTAAATCAAATTCTTTGAGTGAATATTTCACGGGTATATACTCGTATGATAATCGTTATGTGGTGAATTTTAACGCTCGTTTGGATGCTTCCAACCGATTCGGACAGGATCCGGATAAGAAATTCAGACCTACTTGGTCAGTCGGGGCTAAATGGAGAGTTGCTAATGAGCCTTTCACCCGGGGATGGAATTGGATTGATGGGTTGGATATATCGGCTTCATATGGTTATCAAGGGAATGCCGTGGAAAATGTTTCTCCTTATCTGATAGCGTCAGACGGTGGTTTCCATGAACAATATAAGCAATATACGTTGAATATTAAAGGCTTGCCTTACGATAATCTGGGTTGGGAGAAGACGAAGAGTTGGAATTTCAGCGTGGATTTAGCTTTCTTGAATGGACGGTTGAACGTGTTGGCAAATGTTTTCGGTAAGAATAGCGACGTGCTTTCTTCCCGGGATGTGCCGGCGGAGAATGGTATGTTGAATTCCGTGATTTTCGGTTCTAAAATGGAAAATAAGGGGTACGAATTAACAGTAAATGTCGTGCCTGTCCGGACAAAGGATTTCTTGTGGCAATTTTCCGTGAATACGGGTGTTACGAAAAATAAACAGACGAATAACGAGCGGGTGAATACCGTGGACGATTTCCTGAACGGAACTTGTATTGTCAACGGTGAGGCTTACTCGGCATTTTATTCATTTGAATTTGACGGGCTTGACCCGGAGAACGGAACACCGTTGTTTAAAAATCTGGATATAGATGACACGGAAGATTTCACGAAATTTTTGGTGTTGAGCGGTAAGGATGAACCGGACTTCAGTGGTGGTCTTTCCACTTCGTTCAGGTATAAGAATTTTCGTTTCCAAGCTAATTTCTCCATGCAGTTCGGGGGACAGGGGCGTATTCCGGACTTCTATAATACTTCCAGCCAGAAGGGACTTCCTTCTCCGGAACAAAATGCTTCCCGAAAATTGTTGAACCGTTGGAGAAATCCCGGGGATGAAACAATATATCCTTCTTTACCCGGGCGAGGCAGTACCACGGAACTGCGTTTGCCGACAAGCGGAGGAACATATAAGTCTCCTTATCAAATGTATAATATGGCGAATATTCGGGTAGCCGATACGGACTTGATCCGGTGTACTCAATTGTCGTTGTCTTATCAGTTTGGTGAGCAAGTGTTACGGGTGCTTCACGTGAGGAACTTGAACCTGAGCGCGAGTATGGCAAATCCGTTTATGATCGTGTTCGATAAAAAATGGAAAGGCATTGATCCGGAAACGGGAGGATGGCCTACCCGGCGTACGATGTCACTCTCGTTGAGTGCTGCATTCTGATGTTGAAATTGAAAAAAAAGAAGATATGAAGAAAAGAGATATATTAAGATTGGCTGTTGTTACAGTGGGATTATTTTTGAGCGGGGGATGTTCCGATTTTTTGGAAGAAGAATCCCAAGATGAAGTTATCCCGAAAACAGTGACGGATTTTAGTGAATTGCTCATGGGATCCGGTTATCCTTCCACGGCATATTATCCGGGCTCGATACTTGCCCAATTGGATGATGACAAGATGCTTGACAGGGATGGAGAAAATGTGCTTGGAAGTACTGGTGCCGAGGAGTGGTTTCCTGCCTTTACATGGCAACCGGATTTGTACCGGAGAGATGAGGGGACGCCTTTGGCCTCAACGGAATACTATATGTGGTACGAGCGGATCAAGGGATGTAATGCCGTGCTGGATTATATTGACGATGCTATCGGTACGCAGTCAGAACGTGAGCAAGTGAAAGCGGAGGCTTTGGCGTTAAGGGCTTATTATTATTTCTGGTTGGTAAACCTGTACGGGGAACCGTATAATTATAATAAAGAAGCGTTGGGAGTTCCTTTGAAATTAACTTCTACGGTGCAGGAGGAAGTCGGGGGAGCCCGCAACACGGTGAAAGAGGTGTACGAACAGATATTGAAAGACTTGGATGCTTCTGCCAAGTTGTTTGAAAAATATAACGTGGTGATTGGGAATTACCGGATGAATCTCCCTGCCGTGAAGATTTTGTTGTCCCGGGTATATCTTTACATGGAGGAATGGCAGAATGCGGTTAACGCGGCAAATGATGCGATAGAATTAGGACGGGGATTAACGGATCTTACTTTAGTGGATGAAAACGTGAACTATTGCATGAACAGTTATGATGTGAATGAGACGGTTTGTATTTTCGGTGCAAGAATAGATAATTATAGCATGGCTTACGTGGTTAGTTCAGATTTATTGAAGTTGTTTAATAGTAAAGACAGAAGGATAGGGATTTATATTATTGCTCAATATTCTGGGGGTGGAGATTTTACGGGTTGGCTAATAAATAAAAATGCTGCAGCCGGAGAGCCGGGACAGTGTTTGCGTCTGGCGGAAGCTTATTTAAACCGTGCAGAAGCTTATTCGCGGTTGACCGGAAAGCAATCCGATGCGTTGGCTGATTTGAATACGCTTCGTAAGCATCGTATTATGGATTACAGGGATGTATCGATTGCCGATCCGACGGCTTTGTTGGATACCATCCGGAAAGAACGCCGTTTGGAACTTTGTTACGAGGGACACCGCTGGTTTGATTTGCGTCGTTACGGGATGCCGGAGATTACGCATATTTATCAAGAGAGTACAACCAGTCCGGCTATGGTGTACACGTTGAAGGAGAAAGATCCGATGTACACGTTGCCATTACCGAGTAGCGTGATGGATAAAAATAAGGAATTGGTACAGAATGCTTCCGACAAGGAACCGCTGAGAGTGGGTGTTAGTATGTAATGATTTTAAAAATAAGACGTTATGCGAAAGATATTTATATTTGTGATTGTCGCTTTGAGTTCGTGGACTGCCTGCACGGACAATGATAATGACTTGGGACCGGATATCCCGTTTGGCGAGAGTTATAAATTGCCGCAGGGGAAATCTCCGGCAGACGATCGGGTGGTGGCTTTGTTCGAGAAGTATGGTTCTTATTTCTTGTACGAATATTCGCAAAAGGATTTTAACTGGACGCAGGTTGCGGTCTCTACCGGTAATAATATATTCGGAACGATATTGGGGGATCCGCAGTATTTGGGAGGGATGTTGGATTTGCTGGAAGAAGTTTGGTTGAATTATTATCCGGATGATTTTTTAGAAAAGAATCTTCCTTACCGGATACTTCTTGCCGATTCCGTGAAACAGACCTATACTTACGAGAGGCCTGCAACTTACCTTAAGTTATATCTGACGACGAATACGTTGGCTATTGCGGGATTAAATGAAGATGTGGGTTCTATGTCGCTTGCTGACAAAAAGTCGACAAAGAATTGGATACAACAGGCTTTCTTGGATCATTTATTAAATATTAATGCTATTGAAGCTCCTAATGAATTTTATCAAGTTAGCGATTACACGAAAGCTACTGAACGAGATCCGACGAATGCCCGGGAGAGAGGTTTTATTCCTAGTATAGACAGTGAGGAGCAATACGGATATGCGAGTGAATGGTGTTATTTCGTGGATTATTACACGAAGATGTTATCAAAAGACACTGATTTCAAGCAGTACGTGAAAAATATGATTAGTCATGCCGTGACAGAGGAGAATTCATGGGCAACTTATCTGACTTTTCCGTTGGTAAAGAAGAAACATGACATTTTGCAAGCGTATTTCCTCGAAAAGTACGGCATTGATTTACAAGCGATCGGGAATGCCAACTCCGGTTATGTCGAGTAGTTTTTATTAGTTTATAAATTATACTGAAAGTCACTTGTGCTATCGCCGAAAGGCGATAGCATGGGACGACTATGTCTTTTGAATTTCGTGTTCGTTGTATGGAATAATTTAAATAAATCACTAAATGGAAAATTCAATTGTAAAAGTAGAGCATTTATCTCATCGTTACAGTGTCCAATGGGCTATCCGGGATATTAATTTCGAGATTAATCAACGGGGTATCATGGGACTCCTTGGCTCCAACGGGGCGGGAAAATCAACGACGATGAATATTATATGCGGGGTGTTGAAGCAGACAGAGGGAAATGTGTTTATAGACGGGATTAACCTGCGGGAGAATCCGGTGGAGGCGAAGAAGAATATCGGATTCTTGCCTCAAAAGGCTCCCTTGCATTTAGATTTCACGGTAGACGAGTATCTGACGTATTGTGCGGATCTGCACATGGTGGATAAGAAGCAGATTAAGGCGGCGGTGGATGAGGCGAAGGCTCGTTGCGGGATTACGCATTTCAGCAAACGGGTGTTGCGGAATCTTTCCGGGGGATACCAGCAACGTGTGGGTATCGCGCAGGCAATCGTGCATAAGCCGAAATTCGTCGTATTGGATGAACCGACGAATGGATTGGACCCGAACCAAATCACGGAAGTACGCCATTTGATAAAGGAAATAGCGGAAGAGCGTTCGGTGTTGTTGTCTACCCATATTCTTTCCGAAGTACAGGCTACTTGCCGGAATATTAAGATGATCGAAAACGGGCAGATGATATTTTCGGGCAGTATCGAGGAATTTGATAATTATATCCAACCGAATACCCTGCTAGTGGAATTGGATACGCCGCCGATGGAGTGCGATTTGCTTATGCCGGGAATCTCCAAGGTGGAAACCTTGTCGGAAAGACGATTCCGTTTGCGGTATGACGGTGATCAGGATACGGCTAAACGTGTGGCTGAAACTTGTGTCACGAGAGGATGGGGATTGATCGAGCTGGTGATCGAGAAGAGTTCGCTGGACGCGATATTTGCCCAATTATCAAAAAGTGCTTCCAAGGGGAGAAAGTAGTATGTGAATTTATACGAGAAGAATATTATGAGAAGAATATATAAAATTGCAAAAGCGGAGTTGGCTACCTTGTTTTATTCTCCGGTAGCATGGTTTATTTTGGTCGTGTTCGCGTTTCAAGTAGGGATGACGTTTGTCGGGTTGATGGAAGAAAAGGCACAGGCGAATACCTTAGGTTACGCGTGGGGGATGCAAACGGCTTCGTTATTAGGTGGTATGCGCGGCTTGTACACGATCGTGCAACAATATCTTTACCTGTATATGCCTTTGTTGACGATGTCGTTGATGAGCCGGGAATATAGCAGTGGTTCCATTAAGTTGCTTTACGCGTCGCCGGTGACTTCTACCCATATCATTCTGGGAAAATTCCTTTCCATGATGCTTTACGGGTTGGTGTTGATGGGAGTGTTGTTTATCATGGTGTTGTTTGCCGGTTGTGTTATTGATAATTTCGGATTCAAGGAAGCTTTGGTCGGTTTGCTGGGACTTTACTTGTTACTGTGTGCTTACGCGTCTATCGGTCTGTTCGTATCTTCGCTGACTTCCTATCAGGTAGTTGCCGGTATCGGGACCTTGGTGATTCTGGCCGCATTAAACTACGTGAACCAAGTAGGACAGAGTTATGATTTTGTGCGTGATATTACCTATTGGCTTTGTATTTCAGGACGTTCGGGAGAGATGATTGCCGGATTGATTTGCAGCGAGGATATAATCTATTTTATCGTGGTGTCGGCAATGTTCTTGTCACTAGCTATTTTGAGGTTGAATTCAACCCGCCAGTACGCCCCGAAGGGTGTTATGTGGGGAAAGTATCTGGGAGTGATTGCGGGAACTTGTCTGATCGGTTATATCACTTCTCGCCCGATGATGATGTGTTTCTATGATTCGACGGAAACGAAACGGATGACACTGACGCCTGTAAGTCAGGAAATCATGAACTCGCTGGAGGATGGAATGACGATAACGACTTATGTGAATTATTTGGATCGAGATGCTTATTACGGGTGGCCCGAGATGGTGAACGATGATAAAAGGCGTTTCAAGCAATATCTTCGCTTCAAGCCGGATATTAAGATGAAATATGTTTATTATTATGATACGGTGACTACTAATCCTTGGCTGATGAGTCGCTATCCGGGAAAAACAATTGACGAAATCGCAAAAGAGGAGTCTGAAAAAAGGGACTGGGATATCAAAAAAATGCTGACACCGAAACAGATTAAAAAGATAATCGATTTGGAACCGGAAGGGAATGTTTTCGTGCGGTTGGTAGAACGGAAAAACGGACAAAAGGCTTTCCTGCGGTTGTTTAACGATATGGAAACACACCCGAGTGAGGCGGAAATCGGAGTAATGTTCAAACGTTTTGTAATGGATATGCCCAAAGTGGGATTCCTTACCGGACACGGGGAACCTTCCATCACCGGAGAGCGGAAACGAGATTATTTGTTGTTTGCCGGGGAGAAAACATTCCGCCATTCATTGCTGAATCAAGGATTCGATACGGAAGAGGTTTCTATTTCGGGTGATGCTGATATTCCCGGTTATATAAATATTTTGGTTATTGCCGATATGTCAGAACCTTTGACTCCGGGAGAGATGACGAAATTGAACAAGTATATCGAGCGTGGCGGCAATTTGTTGATCGCGGGGGGAGCCGGGAAACAGAGCGTGATGAACCCGATCGTGGAACCGTTAGGCGTGCGTTTGTTACCGGGAACATTGGTACAGAAAAAGGTGGATATTCTTCCGAATTCCATGATGGTGAATGCCGTGCCCGAAACGGTGAAAGAGCTTTCGTATCATTACGAGTTCATGTGGCTGGTACGTAGGTTTAAAGTGAACATGAAGGATGCCGTGGGACTGGATTACACGACGGATAAGGGCTTTACCGTGCGGGAGTTATTGCGAACCGATTCTACCGGATGTTGGAATGAGATGGAAACACGGGATTTCGTGAATGATTCCGTGGTATTGAATCCCGCAGCGGGAGAGATCGAACGGATGTACCCGACGGCTTTGGCTCTATCCCGTAAAATAGGTGATCGTGAACAACGAATCATGATCTTGGGAAATGCCAGTTGTATCAGTAATGACGGGGTAGCCGGAGAACGAGGGGTAGCCGTGGCGAATTATCCGTTGGTAACCGGGACGTTCCATTGGTTCTCTTACGGGGAGGCGCCTTTGGATGTACGCCGTCCGAACGGGTCGGATGTCGGGATTCATCTGAAACGTCCGGATATGCCGTACGTGAAGATTGCCTTTATGGGTGTTGTTCCCGTGATTCTGTTGTTGTGGGGTACGATTTTGTGGATTCGTAGAAAGAGAAATTAATAAAAAGAAATTGAAATAATGGGATTTCGGATAGATAAACAAACTTTGAACGACTTGGTGATATTGAGCGCCGGGGCTAACAAATCGGTGTACGAAATCTTCAACAGGACGCATACGCGAGGAGGGGCAAAAGTACTGGAAGAGATGTTCCAGTACCCCCTTTCCGAATACGATTTGATTGCTAACCGGAGTGCGGCGATACGTTACTATCAAGAGTGCGGGATGGAATTTCCGTTTAGAGCGGCTATTTTCGATGCCATCGAGTTTTATCTGGATAACACGGATACCCGTAGTCAATTGATGAGTCAGAATAATACGCTGGAATGGAAAGTGAAAAATCTGATGGGAGCCGAAACGGGATATACATGGATACAAAACGGTATTCTGGGATGTCTTGAATTGTTGAATACCTTGAATGATTTTCTGAATAAAACCGGAAGCACGGACAGTAAAGACGTGACCGAGGTAAATGTGAACTTGAAGAATTTGTTGGACAATGAAAAGTGGGCATGGTACGCGGGTAAGAAAAAGATAAATTACGAGGAAGCCGTCGTCTATGACCGGATTCTCCGGTTCGAGGAACGGGAGAATTTCCGAAAGATACTTCATTACGTTTATTTGATGGATGTATATATCGCCGTGGCACGGGTCGCTAAGGAACGAGGGTTTGCTTTTGCTTCCGTGCTTCCTGCCGAGCGCAACGTGTTGAAGATAAAAGGTGTTTTCCATCCGTTTTTGGCGAAACCGATAGGCAACACGATCGAGGTGGACGAGAATAGCAATATCATTTTTCTCACGGGAGCCAATATGGCGGGGAAATCCACGTTTATGAAAACTTTTTCCATTGCGATATTCCTTGCGCACGTGGGGTTCCCCGTTCCGGCGGAAGCGATGGAGTTCTCCGTGCGCAACGGGATGTTCACGACTATTAATCTGCCCGATAACCTAAGCATGGGATATAGCCATTTTTACGCGGAGGTATTACGTTTGAAGAAAGTCGTGATGCAATTGCAACAGACCAAGAATCTCGTGATCGTGTTCGACGAACTTTTCCGGGGTACGAATGTCAAGGATGCTTATGATGCCACGCTTGCCGTGACGGAAGCCTTCGCGGGTGTTCCCAATTGCTTGTTTTTGATTTCTACACATATCATAGAAGTCGGTTTAGTTTTGAAAGAACGGTGTAAGAATATTCGTTTTGTTTATCTTCCGACTAAAATGGAGGGGAGCAAACCGGTTTATACTTATCGGTTGGCAGAGGGGATCACGAATGACCGACACGGAATGATTATCATCAATAACGAGAGAATCATTGATATTATAAACGGGGAAGGAGGAAAATCATGAGTTTTGAAACGGATAAACAGACTTTGGACGATTTGAACATATTGGGTAAGTATAGCAGTAATTCGGTTTATAGCTTGTTTGGCGGATTGGTAACCAGAGGGGCGGAACGATTAATGGATCAGATGTTTGCCCATCCCTTGACGGATGCTGACGAGATAAACCGGAGAACAGCGATTTTCCGTTATTTTAAAACGCATGTTCTTGAATTTCCCGGTGATTCCGAGGAACTGGAAGAGATCGACCAGTACATAGGGAATGCCGATCGTACATCTTGGTTTGTCAGTTTGTTGTTGCTGTGCAAAATGAAGTCTTTGGAGTTGATTAGTAAAGACGAGCATTTTGGCATCTGGCGTGCGGGCATGGAAGCGACCATTCATTTCTTGCGTGAAAGCAAAGCGTTTCTCGAGCGGGTGAATGAAGATATAGCGGGCAATCCATTGGAAGAACGAGTGAAGTGGGGATTGGATTTGTTGAATAATAAGGCTTTTGCCCGGTTGTTGGAAGATACGACACGACCTTTGAGTTTCGGTCAGATGTTTTCTGTCGACCGTTTGTTACGGAGCGTATGGCTCAAGCCGTTGCAGGAGTTACTCGGTCTTTTCTGCGAGATAGACCTTTACATAGTGGTCGGGCGAGTGGCTCGTGAATATGACTTCTGTTTCGCGGAAGCCATGAAAGAGGGAGAGGTATCTATCGAGATAAAAGGTTTGCATCATCCCTGCATCCGTAAGGCTGTTTCCAACGATCTTTCCATAACCCGCCAGAAGAATATCTTTTTCCTGACAGGAGCGAATATGGCGGGGAAGTCCACGCTGATGAAATCTTTCGGTATCGCGGTGTATATGGCACACATGGGATTCCCCGTGGCTGCCCGTGAAATGCGTTTTGCCGTGCAGGACGGGATGTATACCTCTATCAATGTGCCGGATAATATAAACATGGGATACAGTCATTTTTACGCGGAAGTGCTTCGGGTGAAGAAAGTAGCTATCGAGGTGAGCCTTTCCAAACGACTCGTGGTGATCTTCGATGAACTTTTCAAGGGTACGAATGTCAAGGATGCTTATGATGCCACGTATGCCGTGACCTCGGCTTTGGCAAAGCGCCACGCTTGTTCCTTTATGATCTCGACGCATATCATCGAGGTCGGTCACGAGTTGGGTAAAAATTGCGATAATGCAACCTTTGCTTACTTGCCCACGGTGATGAACGGGAGTGTACCGACTTACACCTATAAGTTGGAACCGGGAATAACCAATGATAAACACGGTATGATAATCATTAATAATGAGCGGATTGTCGAGCTGATTCGGGAAGTGAAGTAAAGGGGATATTCCGGATGATATAATTACCTCGTCGATGATTAATTGTCGATGAGGTAATTTGTTTTATAGCTAATTACTGGTGTGGTTGTTTTTCTCGATTATATCGTTTATTTTTGCTGTGATAGTAATATGTACATGGAAGATAAGGAAATCGATATTTTAATTCGTTTGCAGAAGCGTGACCGGGAAGCGTTTCGGTTTCTTTACGAGCAGTATTTTGCTAAAATGGTTTTATTTGCCGAGAGTTACTTGTATGACGAGGAGGAGGCAAAGGATCTGGTACAGGATTTATTTTTTTATATCTGGGATCACGCGAAGACCTTGCAGGTGATGACCTCTTTGAAAGCATATCTTTATACCTCTTTGCGGAATCGCTGTCTGAATGTGTTGCGTGATCGTAAAATCCGGGATGAGCATAACGATAAGTTATTTGAAGCACAATTGTTTTCCGGGACGGAAGATGTTGTGATTGATGAAGAAGTACAGCGGCGTCTGCAAGAAGCCTTAGACTCATTGCCGGATCGGTGCAAAGAGATTATCTTGTTGAAGGTGGTGGAAGGAAAGAAGAATCGGGAAATAGCCGAGCAATTGGATATTGCCGAAACGACGGTAAAGACTCAGGTACAACGGGCATACCGGATGTTGCGTGAGAAGTTGGTGCCGATTCTCTTGTTGATAGAATGGCTCCAGCAAGAGATGTGATTAATAAAAATGAACTCTGTTGCAACAAAACTTGATTTTTGATAGGGAAATGAAGTGTAGTGCATTTATTTCGCATTATTTTTTTTTGTTAAAATCATTTTTTTTGTACTCCGTTTTTTATTCCGGTGTGTCTTAGGTGTGTAATTGTGATGAAACTATGACAGACAGGATGCATATAAATTGGGATATCATTGTGCGACGGCTATTGCATGAATCTTCGGAAGAGGAGAATCAGCTAGTGGAGAAATGGCTTGCGGAGGATGAAGCGAACCGGGAATATTACCGGAAGGCGAAGCATTACTTTGACGTGTACTACACGGGAGAGGAGTCCCGGAAAGTAGATTCGGAAGGTGCGTGGGCGGAGTTCGTTATTTATACCGATAAGTCTTCCCGTAAATTTTTATGGAAGAAAGTCATCGGGTATGCAGCAGCGGTGCTTATACTTTTTGGGGTGGGATTCACGTATTGGATGTCGGATAGCCGGGTAAAACAGCCGGAGGCGGTAGCCGTGAATAAACCGTTGAAACCGGGTACGATGAAAGCGTTTTTAGTATTTAATTCGGGAGAACAAATTGCGTTGACCGATTCGTCCGTCTTGGAACGGGTGGTTGAGGAGTACAAGCAAAAAATGGTAACCTCTCGAGATATGCAACAGGAAAAAGAAGAATATAATACACTTGTTATTCCAAGAGGAGGTGAGTACAATTTGGTATTGGCAGACGGGACAAGTGTGAAACTGAATTCCGATTCGAAATTGAGTTTCCCGGAGAGGTTTATCGGGAAAGAGAGAAGGGTACGATTGGAAGGTGAGGCTTTATTTCAAGTGGTAAAGGACACGGGGCATCCTTTTATCGTGGAAACGGAAAATGGAGAGGTCGAAGTTTTGGGAACGGTGTTTAACGTGAACGCGTATCCCGATGAAGAATTCGTGCAAACCACGCTGGTAGAGGGGAAGGTAGCATTCCAAGGAACAGGAATGCCGGATGCATTGGTAATTACTCCCGGAGAACAAGTAACCTACGATAAAGAAACCCGGGAAGCGGATGTCGTGAAAGTAGACACGGAAATCTACACGGCATGGGCTGAGGGGAAATGGATTATCGAGGGCGAGAGATTGGAAAATATCATGAAACAACTGGCTCGTTGGTATGATGTGAAAGTTTTTTATCAAAACCCGCAAGTCAAGGATTTAGTTTTCACGGGTGACTTGGAAAAATACAATAACTGCGAGGTCATATTGAATATTATATCCATGACGACAAACGTGGTTTTTGAAGTAAAGGATAATACAATAACTGTAAAAATGTAATAAGTAAAAACCGGAAGGTGTTGCGACCACCTGCCGGCTGAAAATGTGTTAATCTTTGTATCAATCTTAACATTAACAAGACAAATGTATGAAAAAAAATCGAAACGAGGGCTACCCCGCTAAGTGGGTATGTCTAAAAAAAATGATTTTAGTGATGAAACTGACGTGTTTTTTTACGGTGCTCTTACTATTACAAGTTTCGGCGGCAACTTACTCGCAGAAGCGGGTGAACTTGGATGTCGAGAATGTAAGCATGTTGGATGTAATTCAAGAATTACGCCAGCAGACGGGCTATAAATTCTTTTTTAATCACAACGAATTAGAAAAGGTGAAAGATGTTTCCGCGAAGTTCGAGAACGAGGAGTTGGAGAAGGTATTGGATGCGATTCTCGGGAAAGTGAATTTGGCTTATCGCGTGGAGCAAGGTGTGATTATTATTGTATCGGGCAAAGGAAATGACGAGAAAAAGGAAGTCGTACGTATCACGGGAAAAGTGACGGACGAGAAAAAACAGCCGCTTCCCGGGGTAACTGTTATCGTGAAAGGTTTGACGCTGGGGACAGCTACCGATACGAAGGGAGCGTTCTCGTTGACTTTACCGAAAGCAGAGAATATATCGTTGCTTTTTTCATTTATCGGGATGGAAACACAAGAAGTGAAATACACGGGGCAGGATACTCTTCGTGTTGTCATGAAAGAATCAGCCGAACAATTGGATGAAGTGATCGTGCGAACCGGGTATCAGAATATTGATAAGCGTAAATTGACCAGTGCCGTGCAAACCATCAAGATGGATGATATAAGGGTTGCGGGAGTGAACACCATCGACCAGATGTTGGAAGGACGTATTCCGGGTATGATTTTCATGCAGAACTCCGGTCAGGTGGGTGCCGCACCGAAATTGAGGATACGGGGTACTTCGACTGTTCTGGGCAATAGGGAGCCGTTGTGGGTGCTGGACGGGGTGGTTTTGACCGATCCGGTGAACGTGGATCCGGCACAAATCAATGACTTGGACTTCGTGAATCTGTTGGGGAATGCCATTTCGGGATTGAATCCTAACGATATAGAACAAATCGACGTGTTGAAGGATGCTTCGGCAACGGCTCTCTACGGTGCTAAAGCGGGTAACGGGGTGATTGTGATCACGACGAAAAAAGGGAAGGCTGGTCCTCCCAGCGTGACTTATTCCGGGACGGCTTCTTTTACACGGCGTCCGCGTTACAGCGACCGGGCTATATATCTGATGAATTCAAAGGAGCGGGTAGATGTTTCCCGGGAGTTGGTAGAGCGGGGTGTTTATTATAACAATGTGGATAGCTGGGTAGGATACGAGGCTGTGGTACAAGATTATTACAATGGTGCGATCGATTATAAGGAGTATAACCGGTTGGTTTCGTATTACGAGACATTGAACACGGATTGGTTTGATATTGTGTGTCAAGATGTGTTTTCACATAACCATACGTTAAGCCTGTCGGGAGGTTCTACCAATATCCGCTATTATGCTTCTCTCGGGATGAGCGATGAGAACGGGGCTATAAAAGGCGAGAATAACAAACGCTATTCAACGACGTTGAACTTGACGGCTAATTACGAGCGTTTTACTGCACGATTCCAGCTTCAGGGAAATGTATCTAGCCGTGATTACAATCCTTCGGAATTAGGCATTTTGGATTATGCTTATAACATGAGTCGTGCCGTTCCGGCTTTTAATCCCGATGGTTCCCGTTATTTTTATCAGCGGACAGGTAGCACTATGCCGGTGTTTAATTTCAACGTGTTGAACGAAATGGATAATTCCGGGGATAAAACCAAGGGAAGCGCTATTAATATGCAGGCACATATCGGTTACAACGTTATCGATGATTTAAAACTGGAGGGGACATTATCTTACGCGGTAAGCAACACGAATCAAGAGATTTATTTCACGGAGGATACCTATTACGTGCACAAGTTACGTGACGACCAGACGGAACGGAATGATTTGTGTCCTATCGGTGGTGAATTGCGGAAAAGTGAGGTGCGCAATACCAGCTGGATGGCCCGGGTGCAAGCAAATTACGTCAAGAACGTGGGAAAAGAGGGTAAGCATAACGTGAGTGGTTCTGCCGGTTTGGAATTGAATTCTCAAAGATACGATGGTTTCAATATTACACGTCGTGGGTATCATAGAGATCGGGGTAAATTGTTTTCTTCTATTCCCCAGACTTACACGGGATATTATAACCGATTTATGGCAAGTGCCAATGCTTTGGGGGTTATCACGGAAAATTTGACGAATTCGGTAGCGTGGTACGCGATGGCCGGGTACGATTATGACAACCGCTATATGTTGAATTTGCATATTCGAGGGGAGGCGTCCAATTTGTTCGGGTCACGGGCAAATGATCGAATGATGCCGATTTGGGCGTTGTCCGGTCGTTGGAACGTGAAGCAGGATATTTTGAAATCTGTTGATTGGGTGGATGACATCGCGTTAAGGGGTTCTTTCGGTTATCAGGGGAATATGTTGAGTAACCAGACCCCGAATATGATTATTAGGCAAGATATTGACTATTCAGGGAAATACGGTGAGTTTAATTCGAAGGTAGCCCATTACCCGAATCCTGATTTAAGATGGGAAAAGACAGCCTCCACGAACGTTACATTGGATTTTTCGCTTTTGAAAAACAAGATTAACGGTTCGGTTTCATACTATTATAAAAAGACACGGGATGCATTTTTGACCAAGACTATTTCCGAAATCAATGGAACCAAGCAATACGTGGTAAATAGCGGGACGCTTGTAAACAAGGGAATAGAGGTGAGTTTGAATTTTACCCCGATCAATCGTGCCGGGCTGGATGGCGGGAAGAGAGGGTTTGTTTGGCGCATAGATCCTCAGTTGGGGCAGGTGTTGAATGAATTGGTAAATAGTGCGATAAATAACCGGAATAACGTGTTGCGGGATGAGATCGAGTATACTGATATGTTGACCGGTGACGTGGATATTGCCGGGGAGCCTTTGAATACATTCTATTCATATCGCTTTAAAGGATTGAGTCCGGTAGACGGTTCTCCTATTTTTTACGGGGCGGAGGATGAATTGCAGGATGAGCTGAGCAAGAAATATAACAATATGGAACGGGAAGATGTCTTTTTGGAGGTAATGGAGAGATCAGGACGGCGTGAGCCTTACCTGCAAGGGGGAATCTCGAATTATTTCGGGTATCGGAATTTCGGTTTATCGTTTAATCTGGCTTATAGTTTGGGTAACAAAATTCGTTTGTTGAAATTGTGTACCGAATACGGGACAACCAACCCCAATCCGTCAAGCAATTTGCGGCGTGAATTTGTAAATCGTTGGAGAAAGCCGGGTGACGAGAATTATACCAATATTCCTGCGTTGAATACAGTTGCGGGAGCCCATACTAATCCATGGTGGAATAGTGGATCGAATGTGACACATACAATTGCATCTAATATTTACGAGATGTATGATAATTCGGACATCCGGGTGGTAAGTGGAAATTACTTGCGCTTATCGTCGCTTTCTTTCCGTTACAACGTGGATGATCGGTTTTGCAAGAAATTAGGTCTTAAGTCTGCCTATATCAACTTGACGGGAACGAACTTGTTCACTATAGCCCATAAAAAGTTACGGGGACAGGATCCTACCCAGTCCGGTTCGTCGCCGAGTGTAAATCTTTCGGTACGTCCGACTTACTCGTGTAATCTTAGTATCACTTTCTAAAATTTGAGCGATGAAAAAAAGAGTTTTAATTTATATATTCGGGGTGCTTGCCCTTGGTCTTGGCTCTTGCGGTGATTTTTTGGAAGAATATTCGCAGAATCAGCGATATGCAACCACGGCGCAGGATTTGGACGAGTTGCTTAGAGGTGAATGTTTTATGCAAACGCCGAACCTTACTTCCAGTACTCAGGAAACGATGAGTTTCAGTAGCGGGCTTACCATGAATTACCCGTGGTTGCACGTGATGGATGATGACGCGGAGGAATTCGTGGAGGGGGTATTCCCTTACACTTCGAATTACCCGCGTAATGTACTGGGTTCTTTCTATCATTGGGGTTCCGACCCGTTTTTGACTTTGGAGAACGACCAGTACAGGGATAATGATTGGGAACGGTTTTACAAGAGTATAGGGGTATTGAATTCCATCATTTACATGGCGGACGAATTTCGTTCGAAAGAAGAGGATATCGAGTTGTTGAACAGGGTGGAAGGCGAGGCGCATTTTCTTCGGGCAGGTTATTATTTCCTGTTGGTAAATATCTACGGGATGCCTTATAGCAAAGCTACCGCGTCCCGTGATGCCGGAGTGCCTTTAAAAATCACTGAACATATAGAGGATAAATATTTTAGCCGTAGTTCGGTGGAAGCGGTGTATTCGCAGATAGTCACGGATCTTAAACGTGCAACTGTTTGTCTGGAAGGTATAATACCTTCTTCGACATTGCGGGTTGGGGAAGTTGCCGCCAACGCGCTGTTGTCGAGAGTGTATTTGTATATGGAAGAATATGAGGCATGTATTGCC
Source organism: uncultured Butyricimonas sp. (assembly GCF_959596855.1). Taxonomy (NCBI): domain Bacteria; kingdom Pseudomonadati; phylum Bacteroidota; class Bacteroidia; order Bacteroidales; family Odoribacteraceae; genus Butyricimonas; species uncultured Butyricimonas sp. The sequence goes on along the minus strand of NZ_CAUFYA010000018.1, from coordinate 51,021 downwards.
GCCGCAGACGAGGCAATGTCGGGGGCTTATTCGGTGATGGATTTGAACAGTTGGACAGATGGGAAAAACGTGATTTCATGGACATCGCCTGAAACGATTTTCACGCAGGGGGGGAATGCTGTTGTTTCGACATTCTTGAATTCTTCGACCGATTGGAATAATCCGAATCCGGATTATACATATCCGGAGCAAGCGTTTTCGTACCAAGTGTCCGAGGAGCTGTTGAGATGTTATGGCGATGGGGATTTGCGCAGAACCGCTTTTTTCAAGAATTCTTTGCACGCGGCTATTCCCGATAAGTATAAGACGTGGACGGATTATAATGATAATGACGAGATTGGGGCGGATTTTTTGATTCGTTTGCCGGAAGTGATTTTGAATAAGGCAGAGGCATTGGCAATGTTGAACCGGGATGGGGATGCGAAAACCGAGTTGGAAAAGTTGCGTTCCAAACGATTCGTGGTAGCTCCGTCGGTAACGGAAACGGGTGGGGCATTGATTGACTTTATCCGCGATGAACGCCGTCGGGAGCTTTGCTTCGAGGGACATCGTTGGTTTGATTTGCGACGCTATGCCGTGAATAGTATTCACCCTCTGCCGGATAATTTCACTATCCGACACCGGAATAATGCTTATGAAGCAAATTCACGAACTTGGTATGAAAACGGTTATTACGAGTTGAATGCTTACACGCGAGATCGGGCGGCTTGGATGATTCCGATTCCGAACTATGCTATTGAATTTAACCGGGGAGAACTCCAGAACGAGATTCGCCCGAATAGAGAACTTCAAAGAGATTGATTATGAGAAAGAATAAATTCCTTTATGTATTGCTTTTGTCCGTGTTATTCACGGCGTGTGACAAGGAAGATAATTTGACGCCTTCCAACCTCGGTAAAGATTGGTTCACGATTGAAAATTCGGATGATCCTGTCGACCGGGCGATTTATCAATTCTACGTGGAAACGGGGATTCCCGTGTTCTATAACGATACGATCGGGCAAGAAACCCGCGTCGATAACTGGGGTAATTCTTATACACATTACGAAATCTTGCAGTTCGGTGCATCAGCGTTGGGAGGAACGGAAACCCCTAATCCGTTTTCAGCTTACGAGTTATGTCCGAGAGAAAATGTTGTCGACGGGCTTGAATTCCTGCGTGAAGAAATCGTGCCTGTTCTGCCCGAGAGTATTAAAATTCGCAGTTTCTTGTTGTTGAAATCTTTAACGCCCTATAATCCGGCAACAAGCAAGGAGGCTTTCAAAGGATTGAACACCGTGCTGATTTCCCGTGTTACCGAATTTGGGGACATGAGCGATGCGGAACGGCTGAACATGAAAGGAGCTGTTCTTAATGCAGTCCTTGCCACGCCGATCGCTGCTTATGCTGAAGAACTGGCAGTGTTCTATCAGACGACACGCGGCTGCTATACGCAGGCAGATTTGTATGGTTGTAATGGGTGGCGTTTTTATAATACTTACGGGTTCTCTGATCCGAGAACTGTCGGTTTCTTGAAAGACCCGAATCCTTATGATTATGGTAATATGCCCACGGAAACTCAGGATGTCGGTATGTATATCAGTGCGATATTTACTTCTACGCCGGAAGAGTTCGAAGCGTCGTACGGGGCATTTGATGCCGTGATGATCAAGTATAGAATTATAGTGTCAGTATTGAAGGAAATAGGGGTTCCTATATAGATTATTCGTTTATTCATAAAGTGTTATTATTAATGGAAGAGAGTCAAACTCTCTTCCATTAAGGAACACATCGCCGTAATTGAAAGAAGTATGTTTTGTATTGTATAAAATGAACTGAAATGAAAAAAATTCTATTGATTTATGTCGGGATTTTGTGTTCTGCGCTGGTTTTCGGGCAGACAAATTTCCAGAAATTGACATTAAACGAAGCCTGTGAAAAGGCGAAAGCGGAAGGGAAAATGGTTTTTGTAGATCTTTACACATCGTGGTGTGGGCCTTGTAAAGTGATGGCTGCCGATGTATTCCCGAACGTACAGTTGGGTGAGTTTATGAACAAGCATTTCGTGTGCGTGAAATATGACACGGGTGCGGAGGAAGATGGCAAAGTCCTCGCGCAAAAGTTCAACGTTCAGGCATACCCGACATTCCTGTTACTGAATACCGCTCAAGGGTTAGAAAATCAAATTGTCGGCGCCACGATTGACCCGTCAGAGTTTAAAAAAATGGTGGAAGAGGCCATGTCGGCTTCAATTGCCAGTTTGGGAAAACAGTATGCGGAGGGTAACCGGGATGCTTCTTTCTTGACAAATTATTTGCAGGAATTGTTGAAAGCCCAAATGATCGCGGAAGCACAAGAAGTACGCGCGGAATTGTTCAAGGTGGTTCCGGACGCCCAAAAGTCGAATAGAGAATATTGGTACATTTATGATAATCAGGTATTATCCCCGATTTGTTCGGAACCGATGGATTTCCTGTTTGCACATTTCGACCAATTTCGCGAGAGCATGAGTGAGGAAAAAGTGTTGGAGAGAATCTCGATGGCTTTTGAGATAAAATTGAGGGATATGATTCGCGGTCGGGAAAAGATGGATGACTTGGATAAAGTGATAAAGCAGATGAAACCTCATCACTTTAACTCTCGGTCACGCCTTGATGTTTATGCCTCTTTGGCGCAAGCGTTGCGTGCCGCTTGGGCGGATAACAAGAACAAAGAAAAAATAGAAAAAGTACTCGTGTTATGTGAAAAAGAATTCCCGAAAATTGATGGAGAGGATTTGGTTTGGTTTTATTTTCCCGTGACAATTTTCATCGCGGGTTCCGGGACGGAGGAACAATACGCTCGCGTGGTGAAATTACACGAGTACACTTACGAGCATACCGGGCATCAACCTTTGCAAATCGGACTGGGAAATATGCTCAATGCTAGGGAACAAAAACAGAATTAATATTACAAGTAAAAGAAAATGAAAAAGTTATTATTGGTATTTGTGGGACTCTTGTGTTCCGTAGTTATCTTCGCTCAAACCAACTTTCAGGAATTGTCATTAGAGAAAGCTCGCGAGCAAGCGAAGACAGAGAATAAACCCATATTTTTGGATTGTTATACTTCTTGGTGCGGTCCGTGCAAGATGATGGCGAATAATGTCTTCACGCTTGAAGCTGCCGGTGATTATTTCAACAAGAACTTTGTTTGCGTGAAAATCAATATGGAAAAAGGTGAAGGTCCGGCTATCGGGAAACAGTACGGGGTTGATGCGTATCCTACCTTTTTGATTATTAATGCTGATGGAAAACTGATGCATAAACTTGTCGGGGCGATGTCGCTCGAGGAGTTGATTGAAAACGTCGAGTGTGGTTTAAAGGCAAGCAGCATTGCGGAGTATGAAACGTTGTATCAGTCGGGGAAGCTGGATAAAACGGAACAAATGGCATATTGGAAATTGCTCTCTATCTCCGGAGAGGTGGTGAAGGCTCAAACCGTGGGTGATGACCTTTGGGGAAAACTTTCAGAAAAGGATAAGCTAAACCCGACTTATTGGACATTGTTACGCTCGCGGGCAACGACCATAGAGGGCGAGGAGATGAAGTTCGTTTGCGCCAATAGGGAATATTTTGAAAAAGAAGTCGGGAAAGAAGAGGTTGGTAAGTTGATTTATAATTCGTTTATAACCGAATTGAACATGATGATCGTGTACCAGTTACCAGCGAAAAAATACGAGAAGGTTCCGGTTATTAAGGATTTGCTTAAAAATAACGATGTACCTCGTAAAGAGGCTCTTTTGAAGATAACCGAATTGGCTGAAGCCCGGGGAAATTATGATGAAAGGGCTTATCTGGATATTCTTGATGCCAATTTGGATGTATGGGATGATTCGGAAAAAAGAACGATATTCGAGGCGGCAAAATTATTTATCTCGCTTGCCAATGGTAAAGAACACACGAGAATGTTGGGAGATATAGCCTTACGGGCACAAGAAACCGTGAAAGATGAGGTGGTTAAAGAGGGGATTATTAAAATAGGGCTCACTTCCAGAAGAGTGTCTGGGAAGGACGGCGTGTATTGGGAAGATTTGGCATCATTGAAAGAGGTCGTGGAGCGAGCTTTCCTCGAGGGGAGGTATATATTCTTGTATTTCCACAATGACGGTCAAACTTCAAAACTTATCAATGAAAAGCTCTTCTCTAGCAAAGAGGTGGGGGATTACTTGAATAAGTTCTTTATAAATTATAAAATACACGTTGGAGAAGGGGATGGAGCTAGAATTGCCAGAAAATATGGTGTCATTGTTCCCAACGTGGTGGTTATGATTGATAAATACGGGGATGTTCGTCACCGGGTGTCCAATCTCATGCAAGGTGATTTCATCGAACGGATGAGCGAAACCTTTGATGATAATAAAGCCGTGGGAGAACTTGAAACACGATATGCAATGGGTGAGCGTTCGCCCGAATTTATGGTGAAATATTTGATGGCACTGGCTAAGATATCTAGCCCGAGAACTTCGCTTGTTGCCGTGGAGCTATTCGCTTTGCTTGATGACGAGCAGAGAGTTTCTCCCGAATTTTGGATGCTGTATCACCCTCAATTTTCCATGATTAGTTCGGATATGAAGAATTATTTGTTTTCGAATATTCAGGAATTTCGTGAGAAATCAGGTGTCGAGAAAGTGGATGAGTTGGTCGCGTATCAAATTAATTCCGACCTAAATCAAGTCCTTTATAACGCGAAAGCAAGAACCACTGCCGAAGATATAGATAGAACGATACAATTTATTAAACAAAATAAGTTACAGAACTCGGGTCAATTAATAGGGTTGGCAAATGTTGTCAAACTGTTCAAGAACAAGGTTTGTAGCGTTAAGGAATACAAGAAAGCAAGTAAAGGCATGAAGCCGGAAGAGATTCCGTTCGCGGATTTATACGCGAATGTCCTCGCGATGGAGCCGGGGAGAACGGAAGAGTGGAACGCGTGGGGGAAAGAGATAGTTGATTCTCTTACTGACCCTAAATATATACAGTGGTATAAACAATTTCTTAACTTGAAGTAAAGTATATTTTTTACTTGGTTTGGAATTTTGAACAGCCTTTTGAAAGTTGAATAATGAACTTTCAAAGGGCTGTTCAAGTTTAAAATGGAGTCGATTTTCTTCCCCGTTTCTGATAAAATAAGTTAAATAATATATATGTAAATTGTATATTATTTATAGTTGATTTGTATCATCTCCTATTCAACTCCTATTCATCTCCTATTCAAGGCCTATTTTAAAGGTAAAGAAATAGTAATTTAATTGAATTTGAATGAAATTTAATATCATGAAAATATATAGTATATTTATGATTGATTCAGGTAGGATATTTGAATATGCTAGAAACCCACCTTTTATTTTTTTGCTTTAATGATAATTGTGTCGCGAGTGTAATTTCATTATTTTTAGGGCGAAAATTTCTCTTCAACCCAGAGGGGTAGAGGAGAAATAAGTTGTGTTTTGTGTTATTTAGTGATTTTGATGATGATGAGAATTGTTTGTGTTTTGTTTTTTGTAAGCGTGTGGTTATCACCGTCCTGTGTATCCGCGCAAGTGAAAGCCGTGAAAACATGGGTGGCAAGAAAAGCGGAGGAACGAAAACCGTTGAATAAATTTGCTTTTTACGAGAAGGCGTTGAATAAGGAGGAGGCAAGGGAAATCGCGACTTTGTTGTTTGACGAGAAGCTGAAAGAGGTGAAGAAGAAAAACGAGCGGATGTGGGGAGGGAAATGTTTTAGTAGGGAGGGGTTGCGGATGTCTTTTGATTATAAGGTGTTCGGGGAGAAACCGGCAGACGGGAGGAGTCTTTATATTTCCATGCATGGCGGGGGAAGCGCCCCGGAGGCTTTGAATACGCAACAATGGAAGAATCAGATTCAGTTGTATCAACCGACGGAGGGTGTGTACGTGGCACCCCGGGCGCCTTGGGATGATTGGAATATGTGGTTTAAGCCGGGGTTGGACGAGTTTTTCGACGAGTTGATCCGGACGGCGGTCGTGATGATGGACGTGAACCCGGATAAGGTGTATCTGTTGGGTTATTCGGCAGGGGGTGACGGCGTGTGGCGTATGGCTCCCCGTATGGCGGATCGTTGGGCTGCAGCTTCCATGATGGCAGGGCATCCCGGTGAGGCTTCTCAAGTTAATTTGCGTAACGTTCCTTTCATGATTTGGATGGGGGAACGGGATGCGGCTTATAACCGGAATACTTTAGCTGTCGAGAAAGGAGTGGTGATGGATTCTTTGCACGCTTCCGACCCGGAAGGGTATATTCACGAAACGCGTATCGTGAAGGGGAAAGGGCATTGGATGGATCGGGAAGATCGTGCGGCAATCCCTTGGATGGCGAAATATCAACGAGAGCCAAACCCGACAAAGGTCGTGTGGAGACAGGAAGAGGTGGTGATACCTTCTTTATATTGGCTGCGTGTTGATACGGATGAGGCGAAACACGGCATGGAGGTCGTCGTGGAACGGAACGGGAACACGTTCACGATTCTGAAAAATGATTACAAGCGATTGATAATTCGGTTGAATGATGAGATGATTGATTTCGAGCAGCCCGTGGAGATATTTTACCAAGGGAATAAACTCTTTAGCGGAAAAGTGAAGCGGACGTTGAAGAATATAGCTGAATCGATAGACGAGAGGGTGGATAAACGTTTGATATTTAATGCAGAATTGACAATTATTGGTAATGCGGAAGTAGAATAAGGTGAAGAATAATCTGTATAGGTTGTCAATCTGGTACTTGTCTGGTATTACGAGTAGAAATACGTTGCTATCTCGGTTAATTTGCGTTTGTTTATGGCGTGTTATTTTTGTTTATTGAATTAAAAGTCATAATTTTGTTACTCGCAAGTGGTGGATAAGACAATTGGAGTTTAAAAAGAATGGCACCAGAGGAATTTATAAAACAAATAAATGGAAAACATATCGCGGCTTTTCGTGAATTGTTCAGTGTGTTCTATCGTTATCTGGTGCTGTATGCCATGCGTCTCGTGCGACAGCAGGAGGTGGCGGAAGATATGGTGCAAGAGGTTTTCGTGGCGATATGGGAAAGTGATAAGGAGTATAACTCTTATCACGGTTTTCGAGCATTCTTGTACGATTCCGTGAAAAATAAATGTTTGAATTACTTGAAGCACGAGGAGGTAGAAAGGCGTCATGCGGAGTTGATGATGCGGTACGTGGAGGAAGATGACGAGGATTACCGGGTGATGCGGGAAGAGATGTACCGGGAGTTACATCGGGCGGTGGATGAGTTGCCGGATCGTTGTCGGGCAGTGTTTGAATTGCATTTGCAGGGGAAGAAGAACGAGGAGATTGCACAATTACTGAAACTTTCCGTGGAAACCGTGAAAACTCAGAAAAAGAAGGCAATGCATACCTTGCGGGAAAGGCTGGGCAAATTGTTTGATATCTTGGTTGCTTTAAATATCGTTTGATTATCAAAAAAGCGGTTTTCAGTATTTTTTCGAAAAATAAATCAAAATCGGATACCCCGTTTTTGCACCTCGGTTGTATATGGTGCAAAATAAATTGGAATGGATGATTGTTATAATGATGGAATAGTCCGATTGATTCAATTGTATCAAATTGGCGAGATTTCGGAAAGAGAAAGGCACGAGTTGGAAGAATGGTGTCGGCAGAAGAAAGAGAACCGGCAATTCTTTGAACGGGTTTGCCGGGAAAGGCTGTTTGCCGAGGAACGTCCCGTTTACAATAAAATTAATGATAAAAAGGCTTTGCGTGTTTTCGAGAGAAAAGTGGGACAGGTACCCCGGCGTATTGGTACATGGTGGAAGTATGTGGCGATATTGATATTCGTCATTTCTATTGCCGGGGTATGGATGTGGGGATATGATGAAGGGGAAGAACCTCTTGTGGTCGCCTCGTCCGTTGGTGAAATTCATCCCGGTTCTTCCCAAGCCGTGTTGATCTTGGATGACGGGCAGAAGGTGGTATTGAAAGATCGTGAAGAAGGTGAAATACTCGCGGGTAAAGGTGTGAAAGCTACCCGGGAAAAAGATATGCTAGTGTATATGCCGATGGATGCAAAGAGGGAGAATCCGGTTCGGTTTAACGAACTGGAAATCCCTCGCGGTGGCGAGTATAAAGTGATTCTTGCCGATGGGACGGTCGTGTACCTGAACTCCGCGACTCGTCTGAAATATCCGGTGGTTTTTAACGGGAAAGAACGGAAGGTGTATTTGTCGGGAGAGGCTTATTTTGAAGTGATGAAAGATTCGGCGGAACGTCCTTTTTTGGTCGAAGTGGGTGGTATCGAAGTGAAAGTGTACGGAACGTCTTTCAATATCAGTTCATGCTCGGACGGGGACGTTAGGACTGTATTGGTTCATGGAAAGGTTAGTGTGAGGGTGTTAGGTTCGACTGAAGAAAATATGATAAAGCCGGGGCAAATGGCCGAGTATAACCGGAAAGAGCAGAGTGTGGACGTGAAAGAGGTGGATGTGGCACTTTACACGGATTGGAAGGACGGGATTTTCCGTTTTGAGAATCAGCGACTGGAGGATATCTTGACAACTTTGTCCAATTGGTACGATGTGGATATATTCTACCAAACACCGTCCGTGAAAGATTTACATTTTTCCGGTTATATGGAAAGATATAAAGAGATCGATACCATTTTAAAAGCAATTACTTTATCAACTGACGTGCAGTTTACTATTCGAGGCAGAACGATTGTCGTGTCAAAATAGAACGGAAGGTGTTTGGCGCACCTCCCGTGTTTTTAAGTAAATACAACAAGAACTGTTTGGCGCAGTTGCTTGTTGGAGTATTAATAACTTAGAATGCAAATTTATGAAAAAAAAACGATTATGTCATCGTCTTTTAAAAAGGCGTTGGCGAAAAAAATTGATGATTATGAGATTATTTGTTTTGCTTACATGTTGTTTTACTCTTTCCTTGTCGGCTAGTAGTTTGGCGCAAAAGGAACGAGTGAGTTTGAACATGAAAAATGTGAATGTGCAAAAACTTTTTGATGAGATCCAACGGCAGACAGACCTGTATTTCCTTTTTAATATAGAACAGGTTGCCCAACTTGGAAAGGTTTCCGTGAAAGTGGAAAATGGGACAGTTGAGTCCGTGTTGGCGTCGGTTTTCAAGAATTCCGTTCTAACTTGGGTGTTTAACGGAAATATGATTGTTGTACAGTCCCGGGAAAAAAAAGAGGTCGAGGACGTGAAAAAGATCACGATACAGGGGAACGTGAGTGACGAGAAAAAGCAACCGCTTCCCGGTGTTACTGTTCAATTGAAGGGTTTCTCTATCGGTACGGCGACTGACACGGGCGGGCATTATCAACTCGTGATTCCTAATGCGCCTCAAAAATTTTCGTTGGTTTTTTCTTTTGTCGGGATGATTACCCAAGAGATCCCTTACGCGGGGAAAGATTCTATTAACGTGGTGATGAAGGAGGACGTGGAAACGTTAGAGGATGTCGTGATAACGGGATACTTGAACGTGAGAAAATCTAGTTTCACGGGTAACGCGACTACCGTGACGCGGGATCAACTGTTGAAGACGAATAACAAGAACGTGATCGCGGCTTTGCAGATTTTCGACCCGTCGTTCCGTATCAAGGAGAATAATACGTGGGGATCAGACCCGAATGCTTTGCCGGAGTTTAATATCCGGGGAGAATCGAGTATCGGGATGAACAAGAGTCTGGAAGTGGAGAATTTGAAACAGACGCAACGCACGAACCTGAAGGATAACCCGAATCTTCCGATATTTATTCTGGACGGTTTCGAGGTTTCCGTGCAGAAGATTTACGATATGGATATGAACCGTATCGAGAGCATGACGATCTTGAAGGATGCGGCTGCCACGGCTATATACGGTTCCCGGGCGGCGAACGGGGTCGTGGTGGTTACGACGGTAGCCCCGAGCCCGGGAAAGTTGAACGTGATGTATAACCTGAGCGGTGGGATGGAGTTCCCTGATCTTTCGGATTATAATCTTTGTAACGCGGAGGAGAAGCTGGAAGTGGAACGGTTGTCGGGAGTGTATTCTTCGATTGACAAGGATGTGCTGGAAAGATCGGACAAAGATTATAATGATGTGTTGCAAATGATACAACGGGGCGTGGATACTGATTGGATGTCGCGACCGTTGCGTAATGTGTTTAACCACACGCACAGCCTTTATATCGACGGGGGGACGGAAAGTCTTCGATATGCCGCGGATTTTAATTATGACAGCAACAACGGGACGATGAAGGGGTCTTACCGTAGCCGGATGGGCGTGGGGTTGTCGTTGGATTATCGCTACAAGAAGTTGCAGGTACGGAATTATATTTCCTATAACGCGACCCGTTCGCAGGATTCGCCTTACGGCACGTTCGGCGAGTATGCCAAGATGCAGCCTTACGCGGCGATATATGATGATGAGGGGAATTTACGGGAAAAGGTTGACGTGGGTAAAGGTGAAATAAGGAATAATCCTTTGTATTCGGCACGGGAACTGAATAGCTATTCGGGGAAAAGCCGTATAGAGGAAATGACGAATAATTTAAGTGTGAATTTATATTTTTTCGATGGATTCCAGTTTAGGGGACAATTCGCCATTTCCAGGATAACGAATAAAAGCGAATCGTTTGTCGACCCGCGGGATGCAAGTTTTAGCTCTACCACGAATGACAGGAAGGGATCTTTGTCGCAAGTTTCCGGGGATGATTATAACTGGAATATGAACGCGATGTTTTATTATAACCGGGCTCTCGGGAAACATTTTATCAATGCTACCGCGGGTGTGAACGTGCAGGAGGTGCGGACGGAAAGTAAGGATATGACTTTCGTGGGATTCGGGCTGGGGAGTATGCATTCTTCATCTTTCGCGGCGCAACAATTGGATAAGACGAATCGGAATTTTTCTAAGAATAGATTGCTTGGTGTCCTTGCATCCTTGAATTATTCGTATGATAACGTGTATTTATTGGATGCTTCTTTGCGTTTTGACGGATCTTCCCAGTTCGGGAGCGATAAGCGGTTCGCTCCTTTCTGGTCGGTAGGACTGGGGGTAAACGTGCATAATTATAGTTGGCTGAAAGATAACTGGTTGTTGAGCCGATTGAGGATTCGCGGTTCTTACGGGGTTACCGGTAAAGTGAATTTTCCGTCTTACACGGCAATCACGACCTATGAATCGGAGTCGGACGCGTGGTATTATACCGGACCGGCTTCACATTTGGTAGCCTTGGGAAATCCGAATTTGAAATGGGAGAGTACGAAGTCATGGGATGGCGGACTGGAATTAGGTTTTTTCAATGATATCGTGAACGTGAATGCCAGTTATTATTACAAGAAGACGGTTGATTTGATTGATGCCGTGTCTATTCGTACCTCGTCTGGTTTTAATACTTACCGTTCCAATTCCGGTGCGATGGTAAATAAAGGATTCGAGGTAAATTTGAGTGCCACGGTGTTCCGTGATCGCGATTGGGTCGTTAGCGTGACCGGTAATATAGCCTCGAATTCAAATGAAATTACAGAATTGGGGGCAGCCTCTATGGCTTATAATAAGGCGTTGGATGATAATTATAACACGAAATTGGAAGACGTGCTTGCTTCCGCCACGGGGAAGGATGGATATTACCAGGCTTTAGTCACGAAACCTATGCAAAAATATTACGTGGGGGCTTCTTCCACGGCTATTTATGCCGTTCGTTCAGCGGGAATCGATCCGGTGAACGGGAAAGAGAAGTTTATCCGGAAAGACGGGTCGGGTACTTACACGTGGGACGCGAATGATCAGGTTGTTGTCGGGGATAATAACCCGGATGCACAGGGTTCATTCGGGATTAATATCGGGTACAAGGGTTTTTACCTGAACGCTTCTTTCTTGTATCAATGGGGCGGGCAAGTCTATAACGAAACGTTGTTGAACAAGGTCGAGAATGCCGATATCAAGAACGGTAATGTCGATAAGCGGGTACTCGCGGAAAGATGGAAGAAGCCCGGTGACGTTGCTCCTTATTATGATTTGCAGAAAAACGTGGAGACTAAGCCTACTTCTCGTTTCGTGCAGGATTATAATTTGTTGTCCTTTAGCGGGCTGTCTCTGGGGTATGATTTTTTACCGGAATTGATACGGAAAATTAATCTGACCTCTCTCGGGTTGAGATTTAACATGAATGATGTTTACCGCTGGTCGACCGTGAAGCAGGAGAGAGGGACGAGTTACCCGTACGCGAAAAATTTTAGTTTTACCTTGAACGTTGGTTTCTAATAAAGAGATAAGGTTATGAGAATCTATGCAAGACTTGTTATTGTATTGTCCGCTTTCTTTTTTGCTTCTTGCGAAGGATGGCTGGACTTGAAGCCGGAAACTCAGGCTACGGAGGATCAGGTGTTTAGTACCGTGGACGGGTATCGATCCGTGTTGAACGGTTTGTACAAATCGATGGCTTCGGCTTCGTTGTACGGGAGAGAACTTACTTTCGGCATGCTGGATTGTATGTCCCAGCAATATGATTTGAGAGAAGAGACGATGAAAGATCAGAAATATCTTGATGCCGGGAAATTCGATTATCGTTCTAATTATTTGAATTCGTCGATTAACGAGATTTGGGCAAAGGGATTTAACGTGATTGCCAATGCCAATAATCTGATACAAAACCTGGAGAAGTGTTCTTCTGATTTTTTCGGGAAAGGGGATGTGGAAAAGAATATGATGTTAGGGGAAGCGTACGCTTGCCGGGCAATGATGCATTTTGATCTGGTGAGATTGTTCGCTCCGGCACCCGTGAGCAAGGATAACGGGGCGTATGTGCCTTACGTGGAAACTTACCCGGATATTATGGCTGATGGGATCGGGGTCTCGGAGTTTATGGATAAAGTAATCCGGGATTTGGAACACGCGAGAGATTTGACCATCGGTTTGGATACGTCTGCTATCGGACAGTGTTTCATGGAGTCGCCCAAGAGTCGTTTTCAAAACACGTTGAATACAAGTATGCCGGCTTATAATAAAGCAAAAGATTATGACAGTTTCTTTATGGGGAGAGGGTATCGTTTGAGTTATTACGCGATCACGGCACTTCTTGCCAGGGCTTATCTCTACACGGAACGATATGACGACGCGTTGACCGCGGCTCAATCGGTGATTGATGCAACCGCGGTTCAATATAACCCGACGCAGATGTTTTCTGACGGGTCTTGGATGAATATGATGTACGGGCTTGACCTGGAGAAAAGTACGGATCTGAAATTATTGACAAATCTCGTGTTTGCCCTTTATAATGAAAAGGCTTACGATGAGTTTGGCTTAAGCCGATTTTTCTCGAAAGAGGCTGGTTTGGACAATTATTATTTCGTGATGAAAAAGTCTCTTTTCACGAATCCGGCGGGAACGGATGAGTCACAGCAGGATAGCCGATATAGCCATTTGAGATATATGGCGAAGCAGCAATACGCGTTATCCGGGAAATATTATTGCAGTAATGACGTTAATACCCGTAAACAGAACGTGACGATTGTACCGATGATTCGGTCTTCGGAAATGCAATATATCGTTGCCGAATGTTCCGCTCGTAAAAATGATTTTGCCCAAGTTCAGAATGTATTGGGAATGATGAAATATTGGCGAGGTCTTTATGCCAGCGTTTCCGTTGATAACTGGGGCGATTTCGAGAAAGAGTTGATCAGTGATGCCCGGAGAGAATGGATCGGGGAAGGGCAATTGTTTTTCTTGTATAAACGTTTGAACGCGGACGTGGATTTCGACGGGAATGTGAAACGTCCTCTGACGAAAGCCGAGAGCGTGTTGCCGATACCGGATGACCAGTCTTTGTAATTATTATAAAAATGAGAATTATGAGAATTTTTAGTTATTATATAATTGTATTTTTAAGCATCTTTTTGTTTTCGTGTAGTGAAGAAGATGTGGAGGTTTTTAAAGACCGGCATGAAGTATATTTTGATAAATTTTTCATTAACGAGTCTTATCCCGGAACCAATACTGCTGATTCGACTGTCGTATCGTTTTTCTTTTATCCGGACGGGACGAATGATGCCACGGTAGACCTGTTCGTCCACTTGTCCGGGGATACATTGACGTCCGATCTTCATTACGGGTTGAAGGTCGTAGAGGAGGAGACGACAGCGGAAGCCGGCGAGTACACGATTGCTCCCCTGTACACGTTCCACGCGGGTAACTTGATTGATACCGTAAAAGTGAAGTTGCATCGTAGTGACCGATTAGAAAGTCTTCCGGACGGCGTGAGAATTGTGGTTGAATTGGTCCCGGGCGAAACGATGGGAGTCGGGCAGATAGAACGTCGCCGGGCGAAGATTATTTTGACAACGGCAGTAAGTATGCCGGACTGGTGGAAGTCCGCGTCTAGTTTGCTAGGGAAGTATTCCCCTGAAAAATATAAATTGTTTTTGAATCACGCGGACAAGGAAGCACAGGTAAATGCCCGATTTATACGGGAAAATCCGGATAAGACGATTTTATTGGTGCTGAAATTCAAAAAATGGTTGAGCGAGCAGAATCCGGCTATTCAAGAACGAGACGGATCACTAATGACAGTTTCTATTTAACCAGTAAAATGAATATTATGAGAAATAGAATTATACTCGTGTATTTCTTTCTGAGTTTGTTTGCAGGATGTATCGACGACGAGGGAAATTATAATTACAAGAAGCTTAACGAACCGGTGTTTAAGGAAGAACCTATCATGGTGTTTGGTTATGAAGGGGAGATGGTTAATGCCGCGTCTGATTTTTATTTTGAAAAAGATTCCACGGAACGTTTGGCAGAGGTTTGTTATGAATGGACATTGAATGGGGATGTTATTTCTGAGGAACGGGGGCTTTTCATAAGTACAGATACGCTTATCAAGAGAGCGGGAATCACGAAGTTCTCAGATGATCCGCTTTTCGGGTATTTTATTGTGATAGACAAGTCTACCGGGATTCGTTACATGAATAGGGTATCTTACTTTATTACTCCCAAATATTACGGTGGGGACTGGTTGGTCATTTCCGAGAACGGGAATGACACGAAGCTGTCGTTTGTAAAGAGAAGAACCAGAAATGTTAACGGGCAATCCACTTTTTATTACGAGGTTCGTGATAATTTGTATAAAACGTTGAACGGGGAAGATATACCGGGAAAACCCCGGCGGATTCGCTATAACCTTGCAAGAAATATCTCGCAGGCTAGTGGTAGTGCAACAATTATTACAGATAAGGCAGTCTACGAATTGAACAACGAGAATATGTTGAAAGCGCATGACGTGAAAGACCAATTCGAGGGAGGTATCCCGGCGGATTTTTCAGCCGTTGACGTGTTTCACATGGAGAGGGTTTCTTATCTGGCAATGGAAGACGGGCGTTTGTATCGACGCGAGATGCTTCAGAGTTGGTTGGGAGGCAAGTACGTGAATGAACCTTATTCTACGGATAATAAAGGTTATAAAATCACCCGGTTCGGGGTAGGAGGTTTTTCCCGGTGGGAGTGCCTTATTACCCCGTGTTATGATGAATTGAACCGGAGGGTGATGATGGTCAATGCAGGTTATCCTTATGCCATAAAGCCGGTTACGAAAGGACCGTACCAGCCCGTGTTGCCGGTTTGGGGGATGGATGAAGGAACTGAAGTTTTGTATATTGCCGAGATGAAGAATATCGATTTAATGCCTTACACTTTCCCGTATAGCCTTTTCACGATTGTTTATAACCAGGGAGGGAAAACTTATTTGTCTGATTTCGTGGTAAATCGTAATACAATAGAATGTCTTGATTCGGATAAATTAGAATGGTTTTTGCCCGTTGGAATGATTATTAAACCCATGCCTTTCCCGGGGGGGAATCTGGATAAGGATAGTCGTTTTATTACGACGCTGTTGGTACAAATGGGAACCGCGGGAATGGTTATTTTTTACACGAAAGATAACGAGTTACGCTATATTAACAAAAGTACCCGGAGTGATAATCCTCTGTTGAAGTTTGACGCGAAGATCACGATGTTGCGTTTGACAACGTATAACGTGAATAACGGACAGGTTGCTATCGGGTTGGAGAACGGGGAATTTATGATGGTGGATATTTCGTCATTGAATGCTCCTTACGTGTACGAGGAATCCCGGGCAAACTTGGGCGGACGTGTGGTGGATGCCATGGAGTTGAGGAACGAGACGAGTGGTTTTGATAATTATTAGAGGGAGAATATTGTAGGTGTAAAATCATGATTGTATGGATGAATCGATTGTAAAAGTAGAAAATTTGTCCCATCGTTATAGCGTGCAGTGGGCGATACGGGATATTAATTTTGAGATCACGAAAAATGGTATTTACGGTTTACTCGGCTCCAACGGAGCCGGTAAATCGACTACCATGAATATCATGTGCGGCATATTGAAACAAACGGAAGGGCGTGTACTGATTAAAGGTATTGATATCGGAAAAAATCCCGTGGAAGCAAAACGGCATATCGGTTTCTTACCGCAGAAGCCTCCCCTGCATTCGGACTTGAACGTGGCGGAGTATCTGGAGTATTGTGCCGAGTTGCGGCATATCCCGCCAAGGGATATGCCGAAAGCCATTCAGGAGGTCATGGAGAAATGTGGTATCGCTCATTTTAAAAAACGTTTGATTCGTAATTTGTCGGGGGGATACCAGCAACGCTTGGGAATAGCGCAAGCTATTATTCACAACCCGGATTTCGTGGTGCTGGACGAACCGACGAACGGGTTGGACCCGAACCAGATTCTGGAGGTGAGGCATCTGATCAAAGAAATCGCGGAAGAGCGTACCGTGATTCTTTCCACGCATATTTTGAGCGAGGTACAGGCCACGTGTGATTATATCCGGATGATCGAGCAGGGACATCTTGTTTTTTCAGGGACGGTGGATGAGTTTGATAATTATATCATGCCGAACACGTTGTTCGTCACGTTAATGGCGGAACCCGCGGTCGAGGAGTTGGAGGTTCTTCCGGGTGTTATCGGGGTAAATGAACTGGGGGGAGCGCATTTCCGTTTGCAATTCACGGATGTGCAGGAAGCTGCTGAACGACTTGTCGAGACCAGTGTTGCCCGGGGATGGCGGTTAACGGAGGTACACGTGGAGAAAAGTTCTTTGAACGAGATATTCGCGGAATTGTCAAAAAAGTAGTAAAAAAATAGAGCTTAATATATGAGAACAATATACAAGATTGCCCGCACGGAATTACGGACATTGTTTTACTCGCCGGTGGCGTGGTTTATTCTTATTATTTTTACTTTTCAGGTCAGTATGGATTTTTCTGACTCATTCGGTTATTTGGTCAGGATGAAAATGATGGGATACCAGAATGGGAATCTTACTTACCGGATTTTCTCGACAACGGGAGGTTTGTTTTCTGTCGTGCAGAGTTATCTTTACTTGTATCTTCCCCTTTTGACGATGGGATTGATGAGCAGGGAACTGGGAAGCGGTTCGATAAATCTACTGTATTCTTCGCCCGTGACCAATCGGCAAATCATACTGGGGAAGTTCCTTTCCATGATGTTTTATGGCTTGCTGTTGATTTTGATATTGATGGTGTTTATTATTTTTGTCGCTTTCAGTATTAATGATGTAGATTTCCCATTGATTCTTTCCGGGTTATTAGGAGTGTACTTGTTGATCTGCGCGTACGCGGCAATCGGGTTGTTTATGTCGAGCCAGACTTCTTATCAGGTTGTTGCCGCCATGGGTACATTGGCTATTCTGGCTTTCCTCAATTTCGTGGGGAGGATGTGGCAGGATATCGAATTTGTCCGGGATATCACTTACTGGTTGTCCATTAACGGGCGGGCAAGTAATTTTATCGGGGGATTGATATGTAGTGAAGACGTGTTGTATTTCGTGATTATCGTTGCCTTGTTTCTTTTCCTGACGATCATTCGTTTGCAATCCCGGCGACAAAGGTCTTCGGCGATGGCGACTTGGGGGAAGTATGCCGGAGTTTGTGCTATTGCCGTGCTGTTGGGATATTTCTCGGCACTCCCGAGGTTCATGACGTATTACGACGCTACAAGGACTAAGATGAACACGCTGACGCGGAACAGCCAGAACATAGTGGCTAAAATGAAGGGTGGTTTGACGATTACGACTTACGTGAATCTGTTCGACCATTATGCCGGGATCGCGTTGCCTGCCAGCGTGAAAGGGGATTTGCAGCAATTTCGTCAATATACCCGTTTTAAGCCGGAAATCAAGATGAAATACGTGTATTATTATGATACCGTGGCAAATTCGGATTTGAATCTTCGTTTTCCGGATATGACGATGGAAGAACAGGCGAAGAAATTGGCAGAAATACAAAATGTCAATATAAAATTGTTCCTTACCCCTGAGCGGATTCGTCAGAAAATTGATCTCTCCCCGGAAGGGAATCGTTTCGTGCGTTTGCTGGAAAGAGAGAACGGGGAAAAAACTTTCTTGCGGATATATAACGATATGCTGGTTATGCCACAAGAGCCGGAAATATCAGCCGCACTCAAGAGGTTGGTGATGACCTTGCCTAAGGTCGGTTTCCTAGTCGGACACGGAGAACGGGATAGTAAAAAAGACGGGGAACGGGATTATAGTCAATTCGCCCGGCAGAAAACATTCCGGTACGCGTTGATTAATCAAGGTTTTGACGTGACGGACGTGACATTGAATAACAGTATCCCGGAAGATGTAAACATTATGGTGATTGCTGATATGAAGACTCCTTTATCTGCTGTAGAAATGGAAAATTTGGACGAGTATGTTTCACGGGGAGGTAATTTGATGATTGCAGGAGAACCCAAACGTCAGGAGGTGATGAGTCCCGTTGTGGAACGATTCGGCGTGAGATTCGCTGAAGGTTGTCTGGTTCGTCCTACCGAAAATTTTCAATCGGATTTGATTTGTTCTCGGGCAACTCTAAAAGCAGCGAAAATGTCTTATCCCTTTGAAACAATGTATCGGTTCGGGCAAGTTGTTGCCATGCCGGGATGCGTGGGGTTGGAATATGAAACTGACCGGGGATACACGGTGGATCGATGGTTTGAAACAGATTCGCTGGCATGGAACGAGTTGGAAACCAAGAATTTCGTGGAAGATACCGTGAGATTGAACGTTAAAATCGGGGAGGTTCAGAAGTCTTACGCGACCGGACTCGCTTTAACCCGTAAGGTAGGAGAAAAGGATCAGAAGATCATTATTCTTGGGGATGCCAATTGCATTAGTAATGGAGAGTTCGGACATCGGCGAAATGGAGTCCCGGCTGCAAATTACACGGTTATTACAGGAGGGTTTTATTGGTTGTCGGATGGAGAAGTGCCTGTTGATGTGCGTCGTCCTCCAGTTCCTGATAATGATATTTATCTTGACCAAGACGATATGGACACGGCAAAAATCGTGTTTA
Source organism: uncultured Butyricimonas sp. (assembly GCF_959596855.1). NCBI lineage: Bacteria > Pseudomonadati > Bacteroidota > Bacteroidia > Bacteroidales > Odoribacteraceae > Butyricimonas > uncultured Butyricimonas sp. The sequence goes on along the minus strand of NZ_CAUFYA010000018.1, from coordinate 31,622 downwards.
TGGGAGTATTGCCCGGTCTGTTATTGTTATTGGCTTTATTTATTTGGATCAGAAGAAGAGGTAAATAAAGGGATGGCACATTAAAATGAAATGAACCCTAAAAGTTAGACAAAAACTTTTAGGGTTCATTTTTTCCTTCGGTTATGGAAATGTTAAAATGAATGGTTTCAAATATAGGTAGAAAGTTGAAGAATTAACAAAGAATTAATGTAGAATCATTTTGAATAGAGAAATAAGAAGCATAATTTTGTTGTTATAATTAGTGCGTGTTCTTCAAAGAACTTTAAAGGAAATGATTAAAACAATTTAAAGATGAAAAAATTAGAATTGATTTTTGTTAGTTGCGTTCTCTCGCTGTTTGCCGTCCAAAAGACGTATGCACAAGCGCAGGACAAATTATTGCAACTATTGAAGGAAGAGTTGGCTGCCGATATGAAAGAGTTGCAGAAACAGGAGAATCCTCCTTACCACATGAATTTTCGGGTAATGGATGATCGTACCGTGAATATCTCGAGTGCTTTCGGGGCGACGATGCGGGCACAGGAGCAACATGTACGTTCTTTGGTGCCGCAGATTCGGGTTGGAGACACGATTTTGGATAACTTTAAATATAACGCCATGGGGGCTCAGCCTGACCGGAACGGGAATTACCGGATGGCTTATATCGGGTTAGATGACGAGAACGGGACTGATGCAACGCGTCAGGCAATCTGGTACGAGGTGATGCAACGTTATAATTTTGCCACGGAAGCTTACGAGCAGGCAAAGACGCAGAGTAAGGTAAGCGTTGCCGACGAGGATAAAGCTCCTTCTTTCTCTGCTGCCCCGGTAGAGAAATATTACGAGGCTCCGATTCCTGCCGAGAAACAGGCTATTGATATTCCCGCGTGGGAAAAGAAACTGAATGAGGTTTCCGCCGTGTTCAAGAGTGAACCTTTATTGCAGAGCGGGGAAACAAGCTTGACCTTCCGGGTATTGCGTACTTATTTCGTGAATACTGAGGGCACGGAAGTGGTGCAGAACCGCACGTATGCCCGTGTCATGATGAGTGCTTCGATGAAAGCGGATGACGGGATGGAATTGCCTTTGAATATGTCTTATTTCGCTTACGAGTTGAAAGACCTTCCTGATGCAGGCATCATGATTGCCGACGCGAAAAAAATGATAGAGCGTTTGAAAGTATTGCGTGTTGCCCCGGTCGTTGATCCTTACACGGGTCCGGCATTGTTGTCGGGTCCTGCAAGCGGTGTTTTCTTCCATGAAATCTTCGGTCACCGTATCGAGGGACATCGTTTGAAATCGGGTGGACAGACCTTCAAGAAAATGGTGGGTGAATACGTGTTGCCGAAAGAATTTCAGGTGTATTGCGATCCGACTTTACGCAGTTATGCAGGGGAGGAATTGAACGGGTTTTACCTGTATGATGATCAAGGTGCAAAAGCACGTCATGTAGATGTCGTGAAAGACGGTATATTAAGGGAGTTCCTGATGAGTCGTGTGCCTCTGGACGGATTCCCCCGCACGAACGGACACGCTCGTACTTCCGGTGGTGGTGATCCTGTTTCCCGTCAGTCTAACTTGGTGGTGGAAACGACAGCTCCGAAAACGGAGGCGGAATTACGTCAGATGTTGCTGGAAGAAGCTAAAAAGCAAGGAAAAGAATATGGTTATTATTTCAAGGAAGTGACAAGCGGTTTCACGTATACCGGGGAAGGCGGTAGCTTGAATTCCTTTAACGTGACCCCGTTGGAAGTGTACCGGATATATGTTGACGGTCGTCCGGACGAATTGGTTCGCGGAGTGGATTTGATCGGAACCCCGTTGTCCATGTTTTCCAATATCGTGTGCGGTGGTGATACCCCGAGCGTGTTCACGGGCGAGTGTGGTGCTGAATCCGGCTGGGTGCCTGTTACGGCTAGTTCCCCGATGATTCTGGTAAATAAGATTGAAACGCAGCGTCGTCAGAAATCAATGGATTTACCTCCTATTTTACCGGCGCCGACGAACAATTGAAAATGGAGAATTGAAAATTGAAAATGATGATTTACGAGAGAGGGGAATGGAATCGTAAATCTAAAATCTAAAATCTAAAATTGAAATGAAATATATATTATCGATATTATTGTTTTTCCTGCTTGTGGCGCCGCTTGCCGCCCAGAATGATCAAGATCAGGTGATCTTTAAAGCTATGCAGGATGAGATGCAACGCAACAAGGAACAGTTGATGTTGCCGGGGATGCAGCCTCCTTACTATATTTCTTATACCTTGGGACGTTCTCGTCAATTTCAGGTGAGAGCCTCGTTGGGCGGTATCGTTAATTTCACGGAAACGCCGTGGTCTTCCCGCGGGGCGGTACAAATGTTTTTAGGTAATGATGATAATAATAACGATTTCGCGTATAGCTGTGTCGCGGCTCAGTTGCCGATGCCGGCAGAGCCCGATTATGACGGTATGCGCAGGAATTATTGGATGGGGTCGGATATGATGTACAAGTGGTCGTTACAGGCTGCCAACATGAAAGAATCTTACTTGAAGGCGAACCCGAGAACGCCCGAAGAGGTGAATTTGAAAGATCGTCAGAAAGTGGAGCCTGTCACGAAAATCGAGGAAGCTAAAAACGCTTACACGATAGATCGTGCCGCGTTGGAGAAGACGGCAAGCGAATTGTCTGCCATCTTCAAGAATTACAAGGATATATACAATTCATCGGTAAATATCAGCGGTGCGGATATTGAGATTTATAAAATGACGACCGATGGTGTTGTGTTGAAACAACCGATGAGATATACCAACTTGTATGCCACGGCTTACGTGGTGACCGAGGATGGTGTACGTATCGATGATACTTATTCCGTGATTGTAGACCGTCCGGAAGATTTACCTTCGCTTGATGAGTTGAAAAAAGGCGTGAAAGCGTTTGCCGATAATTTGATCAAGTTGAAGAATGCCCCGGTTATCACGGAGTATTACGGTGGTCCGGTTTTATTTGAAGGAGGAGCGAGTTCTTCTGTTTTGACCTCTAATTTATTGAGGAGAGGTGCTCTTTACGCTTATCGTAAACCTGCTTCTGACCGTATGCAACCGATCAAGACTTTGGATGATCGTCTGGATATGAAGATCATCGATACCCGTCTGACGGTGAAGAATTATTCTTCTTTGGAAAAATACAATGGTGTCACTTTATTGGGAGCTTATGATATTGACGCCGACGGTATCGTGCCGCCCAAGGAAATCACCTTGGTGGAGAACGGTATTTTCAAGGCGATGTTGAACGGAACCGTTCCGACATTACATGCGCCCCAATCGACAGGTAGTTCCCGGTTCACGCTTTCTTCTATGGATGGAACCTATACGTTGGCTCCCGGTACAATTCATATTAAAGCCGACAAGGGTACCAAGCCGGAAAAGATGAAAGCCGCTTTGATCAAGGCTGCCAAGGAGGAAGGTTTGAAATACGCTTATATCGTGCGCGGCTTGGCAGGAAAGGCTTCCCGCATCTACCGGGTGGATTTGAAAGACGGAAGCGAAACGCAAGTACGTTTCGGTGATGTTTCCGGATTCACGTTACCCAACTTGAAACGTATGTTGAATATTTCCAACAAGGAGAATGTAAGCAATTATCTTTCTAACGGAGAGGTGTTGTCTTCAATCATTTATCCTTCTTCTATTCTGGTGGAAAATATAGAAATCAACAAGTCTGACGTGAAGAAAGACAAAGAACAGGTATTGACTTTCCCGTTGCAGAAATAGTCAGTGCTGAAAAGTATATTTAGAACACAGGGAACTTGGCTCGCTTTTACGGTGAGCCAAGTTTTTTTATGATACTTGTGATTATTTGATTTGCAATTATTATATTTGCAATAATTGCAATTTAAATAATCTGATGATGATAGCAAAGGTTAGGAATCCTTTTATAATTAGCGGGTATGTTTCTGCCGAATATTTTTGTGACCGGGAGATGGAAAGTGATGAACTTACGCGGGCTTTTTTTAACGAGCGTAATACGGTGATTGTTTCTCCCCGGCGTATGGGTAAAACAGGGTTAATAGAACATTGTTTTCATCGTAAGCAGGTGCAAGAAGAGTTCTACACGTTTTTTATCGATATTTATGCCACGGGTACGTTAAGGGAATTCGTGTTCGCTCTTGGCAAGCATATTTTTGAAACCTTGAAGCCCAAGGGGAAGAAGTTTATCGAGCAATTCTTTGCCATTATCAGTTCACTGCGTCCGGCATTTAAGTTAGACTCAATGAGTGGGCAGCCTGTTTTTGATATCGGGATTGGAGATATCAAGCAACCGGAATTATCTCTTGAAGAGATTTTCATGTATTTGGAAAGAGCCGATAAACGTTGTATCGTGGCTATTGATGAGTTTCAGCAGATTGCCAAGTACCCGGAGAAAAACGTGGAGGCAATGTTGCGCACGTGTATTCAAAGATGTAAGAATGCTAATTTTGTGTTTTCCGGTAGCCAACGCCACATGATGCAAAATATGTTTTTTTCGGCATCAAGACCGTTTTACCAGAGTGCTTCTCTTCTGAATCTGGAAGCCATTCGGCCGGAACGGTATAAGGAGTTCGTGTATCATCATTTTCGTGAAGCGGGTAAAAAGATTACGGAGGAGTGTATCACACGCGTGTATAATTTGTTGGAGGGGCATACTTGGTATATGCAGATGTTGTTTAATCGTTTTTATGAACAGGTAGAGGCAGGAGAAGAGATGACGGTAAACCTTGCTGACCAGATATTGCATTTAACGGTGGAAGCGAATAAAACTGTTTATCAAAGTATGGTTGCCATGTTGCCCGAAAGGCAGAAAGAGGTGTTGTTTGCAATAGCTAAAGAAGGGAAAGCCATGGAGATAACCTCGACGCAATTTGTCAAAAGGCATGGATTGCATTCGCCGAGTTCCGTGCAATCCGCGATAAAACAATTGCTCGAGAGAGAGTTTATAACTAAGGATGGAGGGGTGTATCACGTTTATGACCGGTTTTTCGGTTTTTGGTTGGCAGAAACGTATGGAACAGGATATAAGCTTTAATTCAAAATAGTAGTGGGGAGCATGGAAGAGTCTGTGAATAAAATGAATCTGGCGGATAGGTTTGAGCAGGTCTATAGAGAATACTCGAAGCCGATGTTTTTGTATGCCCTTAGTTTTTTGATTTCGGAGGAGGAAGCGGAGGATGTTATACAAGAGGTTTTTATAAATTTCTGGAAGGACAAAACGTATCAAAAAATCCGGAGTGAGGTCACGAAGACTTACTTGTTCCGTTCGGTAAAGAATAGTTGCCTGAATCGATTAAAAAAGAAAGATATATTGCGTGATCGACTGGATGTGTTGCGGGAAGAAGTGGTTGAGGAGGAGATGGTGAAGTGGAACGACACGTTGATTCAAGAGGTGGAGGCTGAAATAGAGCGAATGCCTGAACAGACACGGGAAATTATTAGAAGCGTGTTTTTTCATGAAATGAAATATCAAGAGGTCGCGGATGCGTTGGGAATATCTATAAATTCCGTGAAAACGTTGTTGAAAAACGGGATGAGGCATTTGCGGGAGCGTTTTGCCGAACGGATGGATTTGTTTCTTGTTATGGTGCTGATAAATTGATGGTTATGCTTGGTGCTTGATTTTTTTTGAATTTTTTCTCTTTTTGATTCACCCGATTTTCTTTTTTATTGTCTATACGGAAAAGAAAATAGGTTATGGATACATGGAATGAAATAGACGAGTGGATTGCCCGATACCTGCAAGGGGAGCTTCCGGAACAAGACAAGAGTAGTTTGATTCGGTGGTTGGATGCTTCCCCCGAGCATGAAAAGTATTTTCGGGAGATTCTTCGGACGGAGGTGCATGTGGATGCTGTCGGAAAACGGAGTAGATTGGAGCGGATGCAAGAAGATGTGTGGAAGCGTATAACCCCGATTTTGGAGAGGCGAAGGAGATTGTGGTACGCGTGGGGAAGTAGTGTCGCTGCCGTGGTAATGGTGTTGGTAGGGGCGTTTTTCGTTTGGAGAGGACAACGGGAAATCAAGGGAGAATCAAATGTTTTCGCGAGTGTTTTACAAGTTGAATCCGGATCGGCTAAAGCGATTTTAGTGACTTCGTCGGGAAAAAGGATCGAGTTAAAGGAAGGTGAAACTCGTCAAGTGGCGGATATTTCCGGTGTAGGTGTGATACAGGATTCAACGGGAGGAGTTCGATTCGAGGATAAAGGGATGCCCGGGGAGGGGATACGAGAGAACAACACGATCGTGGTGCCTCGGAAAGGGGAGTACTTCGTGGAGTTGAGCGATGGTACGAAAGTTTGGATAAATTCGGATTCATGGTTGGAGTTTCCCAATCGCTTTTACGGGGATTCGCGGGAAGTGAGTTTGCAAGGCGAGGCTTACTTCGAGGTGGCGTCAAACCCGGATAAACCGTTTTACGTGCATTTGGGAGAAGTGAAAGTGCGTGTGCTGGGGACGGCATTTAACGTGACGGCTTACGAGAATGACGGTTTGATGGAAGTGGCGCTTTTGCACGGGAAAGTTAGTTTTGACGTGGGAAAGGAGGCTTATGCGCTTGAACCGGGAGAGGTTGCATCTTTAAACAAAGAGAACGGTAAAACTACTATTCGGGAAGGTGATGTTCGGATGATTATTGATTGGAAAACCGGTAAGTTTAATTTTGAGGATATGCCTTTGGAGGTATTGACCGTGAAATTATCTCGTTGGTATGGAGTATCTTTTGTTTTTATGGATGAGGAGGCAAAGAAATTCCGTTTTTCCGGGGCGGTGACTAAATACAGGAGTTTGGATTACGTGTTGAATATGATATCGAAGACGACAAATGTGAAGTTCGAGGAGGAGGAAGGGAAAGTCGTGATTCGTGTGAAAAGATGAAGCTTATATAAAATAAATTATCCCGAATAGTGGTGACGCACGATCCGGGATAGGGCTTATTAATAATAATAATATACCTATTTGCAAAAGTATGAAAAAAAAGCGAACGAGGTGGTTTTTCATGCGAGGTTTTGAACCACGAAAATTATTGAAAGTAATGAAACTAAGCGTAATTTTATTATTGGCAAGCATGCATCTGGCGGTTGCCGGTGTTAAGGCTCAAGCGAAGATCACGGTTGAGGCGAAGATCGTGACTTATTTGGAGTTATTTAAACAGATCAAAGAACAGACGGGGCTTACCGTGGTGTATAGTAACAACGAGTTGGATAAGTCGCAAACCGTGGAAGCGGGATTCGTGCAGACGGATTTGAAGGTTGTGCTGGATAGAATTTTAGAAGGCACACGTTTGACTTACGAGATGATGGATGAGTTTATTGTTTTGAAACTAGCTCCGGAGGAAAAGAAAAAGTCGTTGAATATCGTGGGGCGAGTGTCAGATAAAGACAAGTTGCCTCTCCCCGGGGTAGCCGTGATGGCGAAAGATTTGAAGTTAGGAACGACGACTGATCATAACGGGTATTATTCTTTGCTTTTGCCGATGACGGATAATGTTTCTCTCGTGTTTTCGTTTATGGGAATGAAGACTGTAGAGGTGAAGTACGTGGGGCAAGATTCGATTAACGTGGTGATGGAGGAAGACATCAAGGCTTTGGACGACGTGGTGATTACCGGCTACGGGAGAACGGCGAAGGGGAATTACACGGGAGCGGCAACCACGGTGAACGTGGCGGATATTATGATGGCGGGAGCTTCTTCTATCGACCAGATGTTGCAGGGGGTGGTTCCGGGAATGCTGGTGCAGTCGGGAACCGGTATGGTGGGCTCTTCACCGAAGATACGCGTAAGGGGTACTTCTTCTTTGCTGGGGAGTCAGGAACCGGTATGGGTGGTTGACGGAGTGGTGCAACGGGATCCCCAACCGTTTAACTCGGAGGATAACACGAAGTTTTCGGTGGACGCGGATGATATTTCCCAGTTAGCGGGTAATGCAATTTCATGGTTGAATCCCAATGATATAGAAACAATCACTGTTTTGAAGGATGCTTCGGCTACCGCTATTTATGGTTCCGAGGCGGCTAATGGTGTCATCGTTATCACGACAAAAAAGGCAAAAGCGGGTAAAGTTTCGGTATCGTATAGCGGGGATTTTTCTATAGGTCAGAGACCTCGTTACGGGTTGTATGACCGGATGAATTCACAGGAGATGATGGAGTTCTCGAGGGAAATGTACGAGGATCGGGTGGTTTATCCTAACACGATTTTGGAGGTCGGGTATGCCGGATTGTTGAAATCTTATTTGGATAAAAAGATTTCGAAGGAAGATTTCGATAAGGAATACAGGAAAATGGCCGAGCGAAACACGGATTGGTTTGATTTGCTGTTCCGTAATTCGTTTAGTCATAAACATAGTTTGAATTTGAGCGGTGGTTCTGAAAAGATTCAGAACAGGACTTCGTTGGGATACACGGACGAGAGGGGAGAAGCGAAGGGGAATAACGTGGCGTTGTTTACGGCTACCTCTAACACGACGGTGAATTTGTTTGACAATAAATTGATGGTGAATTTGTTGTTGAAGGGTACTTGGCGAAAAGCGGAAGGTTTTGCCTATGACGTGGATCCTTTCAATTATGCGTATAACACGAGCCGTGTGATCCCCATGTATAACGAGGATGGTACTTTGCATTATCATGACAAATGGGCGGAAACCGAAAGTACGGTAATTAATAGTAAATATAATTACTTGTATAATATTCAGAATGAGCTAGATAACACGGGAAGCGAGAACAACACGAAGAGTTGGGGGGCAACCTTGGACTTGAAATGGAATATTTTGCCGGGATTGGAATACCAAGGCTTGGTGTCTTATGCTTCCTCGTCGGCTGACGTGAAAAAGTATGCCACGGAGCGTTCTTTTTACGCTTCTACTCTCCGGGGGTATGATTTTGAGGCTTACGAAAATTCTGCCGAGGAGTTCGGGTATACCCGTTTGCCTTTCGGGGGATTGTTGGAAACCGGGTTGACGGATGTGACTACCATCACGGTGCGGAATGCTTTGGTGTATGATAGAATGTTCAAGGATGTGCACCGGATGACGTTGCAGTTGGGTATCGAAACTAATTCTACTAAAACGAGAGGGTCGACCGGAAAGCGTTACGGGTATTTGAGGGATCGGGGCGAAACTTTCGTGAAGTTGCCGATGACGTATATATATTTGGGTGATCCGGTAGATAATGATTTGGCACAAGGAGAAGCTACCGTGTTGAATAAGATTGACAATAAACTGAGCGAGTATGTTTCCGCCGTGTATGCTTATGATAATCGCTACGTGTTGAATGTCAGCGCTCGTCTTGATGCATCCAATCGTTTCGGGCAGGATAAAAATAAACGTTTCGAGCCGACATGGTCGGTGGGAGCGAAGTGGAGAGTGGCTTCGGAGAATTTCGCGAGAGATTTGTGGTGGTTGAATAATTTGGATTTGATAGCTTCTTACGGTTATCAAGGTAACGCGGTGGAAACGGTTTCACCTTATTTGATAGCGGAACAGGGAGGCGTGAATGAATATTATAATGATTACGTGTTGAACGTGAAGTCGTTGCCTTATTCTGATCTTGGATGGGAAAAAACGAAAACCTATAATTTGGGGGTAGATGCCGCATTCTTGGAAGGACGATTGAATTTCACGGTGAATTATTTCAAAAAGGTCAGCGACGTACTTTCTTCCCGTAATATCCCCCGGGAAAATGGAGTGGAGAAAGCTATCGTGGACGGGGGTGAGATGACGAATACCGGTTATGATTTCGTGATTAACGTGATTCCGGTTCGGACGAAAGATTTCACTTGGCAGTTGTCATTGAATACGGCCGTGACCAAGAATAAGGTAAATAAGAATCAACGGATTAATACCTTGAACGATTATCTGGATGGTAGTGCCGTGGTGAACGGGGAGGCTTTTTCCACGTTCTATTCTTTCAAGTATGCAGGTCTGGATGATGAGAATGGTTTCCCGAAATTTGATTACATGGATGTGGAGGACGGGGAGAGTCCGTTGGCCTATTTGGTGAAGTCCGGTAAGTTTACCCCGGATTTTTCGGGAGGTTTGAACATGATGTTCAAGTACCGGAATTGGTCGTTGTATGCTTTGTTCAACGTGCAGTGGGGAGGACATGCCCGTTTGCCGAAGTTGTATGACACGGATAGCAATTACGGGATTCCAACCCCGGAGCAGAATGTATCCCGGGATTTAGCCAAGCGTTGGCGGAAAGCGGGAGATAAAACCAATATTCCTTCTATTCCGACGAGTAAAGCCTATATCAATTTGCCGACGACAGCCACGGTAGCGAGTTCGGAAAGACGGTTGTATGATATGTATAATAATTCCGATTTACGAGTGGCTAACACGGATTTTATTCGTTGTCGTTCTTTGTCATTGTCTTATGATTTTGAACAGAAGTGGTTATCTCGAATCGGGGCGCAACGGTTGTTGCTTAAGGCAAGTATGACGAACCCGTTTATGTGGGTTTCCGATAGTAAATGGAACGGGTTGGATCCGGAAACGGGAGATTGGCCGACGAGAAGGGTTACTTCATTGTCTTTACAAGTGATGTTTTAAGAGGTAAGTTGAGTGTTAAATAATAAATAATGATATGATGAAGAAATTACAATTCATGATATGCTTATTGGGATTGCTGGGGCTGGGGGCTTGTTCCGATTATTTGGAGAAAGAGTCCTCGGATGAGGTAATCGTGAAGACTGTTTCCGATTATAGTGAATTGCTTTTGGGGGCAGGCTATCCGTCACCGACAAAGGCGATTTATAATACGCTCTATTTGTTGGATGACGATTTTATGCTGAATGATAATAATTTTAACGACGAAACGGATAATGCTGGTGCAGTGGGTGTTTTCCCGTTTTTTACATGGCAACCGGATATGTGGGAACGACAGGAGGTGGATAAATCTTCGTATGATGAGACTTATTCCCCGACATACGAGCGGATTATGGGAGTGAATGCCGTGCTGGACGGGATTGATGAGGCAACCGGTGATGTGGAAGAGCGTGACTGGGTGAAGGCGGAAGCCTTGGCTTTGAGAGGTTATTATTATTTTATGTTGGTAAATCTTTACGGGGAACCTTATAATTATAATAAAAAGGCATTAGGAGTACCTTTGAAGTTAACGGCTGATATGGAAACGAACGGGAAAGCCCGGAGTACGGTGGAAGAGGTGTATGGACAGATCGTGAAGGATTTGACGGAATCGTCAGCTTTGTTTGAAAAATATACCAAGCGTAGGGGAAGTTTCCGGATAAATTTGCCAACGGTTAATATTCTTTTGTCTCGTGTTTATTTACACATGGAGTTATGGAAAGAAGCTATTGCTGCTGCCACGAAGGCGATAGAACATGGTAATTTGTTAACGAATTACGTGAATTTACCGGCAAGCGCAATTTGTATTGCCAATTATAGTTATTCGGAAGTGGAGTGGGTGTATGGTAATGGAAATACACCGAGTCGATTGAATACGGTTCTTGTTTCTTCGGATTTGCGTGAAAAGTTTGATGCGAACCCGAATGATACCCGCCGGCTACTTTGGTTTGATGCGAACTGGAATGTTACTAAAAAACGACTGAGTTACCCGAGCGGTACGCCAAGAATGCCGACAAATTCGATTCGCATGTCGGAGGCTTACCTGAATCGGGCAGAAGCTTTGGTACAGGATAATCAAATCGGGTTGGCATGGGATGACTTGGAGCATTTGCGGGAGAATCGTTATCGGGATTATGATGAAGCGGAAATTACAGATGCGGTGGCATTGCTGGAAGCAATTCGTGAAGAACGTCGATTGGAACTTTGTTATGACGAGGTGCGTTGGTTTGATTTGCGGCGTTATGGAATGCCTGCTATTTCTCACCGGTATAAGGCAAGGAGTTCGGCGAATTGGCAGACTTACGTGTTGACGGAAAAAGATCCTTTGTACACGTTACCGATTCCTAATGAAGTGATGGACGAGAATCCGGGATTGCAGCAAAATGAATCGGCAAAGCAGCCTTTGAGGCAAGGAAAATGAGAAATGTAGAATCTAAAATGTTACAACGATGAAGACGAGTATATATGTATTCTTGTTTGCACTCCTGTTTTTAGGAGCCTGCGCGGAGGACAAAGAGATTGGGGAGATTCAAATAACTGACCCGGATTACGTGTTGCCACAGGGAGGGAATGCTGCTGCGGATGAGGTCATTTTGAAGTTGTATGAAAAGTACAATACTTATTTCTTGTATAAATACACGGAAAAAGATATAGAATGGACTCAGACGGCTCTTTGGGCTTATTATGATTATGAGCCGATAGACCCCAATGATGTTGTGAATTTATTAAACTTGTTGGAAATTACTTGGTTTGATTTGTATGATGCGGAGGTTTTGAAAAGAATGATGCCTTATCGGATATTTTTAACGGGGATGTTGAAGGAAGATATTGGCTCTTGGTGGGAAAATTGGGTAGATATTCCGGCTCGTTATCTGGAAAATCAGATAGCCATTAATAAGGTGGAGAAGGATGTGGCTGATATGTCTGCCGCGGAAAAGAGAGAATTTAAATCTTATTTGCAAGCCACGTTCTTGGAATACTGCGTGGCTTATGGTGTGATAACTATTCCTGATGAGTTTTATGCTGGAAGTGATTACACGAAATCTTATGCAAGTAGTTCGGAAGAAGCGAGAGAGTGGGGATTCGTGTACAATCCGAAAACGGATAGTGAATGGAGTTATGATACTTACCAAATCACTTCTACAGATGATGTAAACGCTTATTTGGCTTCTTTGGTATATCGCACTACCGGGGAGTGGGCTGAGGATTTGGAATACCCGTTGATTCGAGAGAAATATCAAATACTGGTCAACTGTCTGAAGGAGCAATATGGTATAGATATTTGTAAAATCGGTAACACTGTTTATGAATAATGTTGTATGTTTAAAATGTATTGTATGAAAAAAAGTATTGTAGGTTTATTACTTCTGGTGTTTATGGCACCTTGCGTGTGTAAATCTTTTGCGGCAGAAAGGAAAAAGAAAAATGTCAAAGAAGAGACGAATGTCGCGAAGGAAACGAAATACGAGAAGTTGATGAAAAAAGCGGGACGGGAGACCGCTTCAGGGGAGTTTCTTTCTTTGCACAAGATTGGGGGAAAACTTTACGTGGAACTTCCTTTGAAATATTGCGGACGTGATTTATTGATTGCTTCCACGACATCGGAATCCAGTAATTCCAGATTGGCTATGGTCGGGTATAAAACACTTGATCCTTTGCATGTCAGATTTATAAAGATGGATAGTACGATTGTACTCCAGAACGTAAATGCCGAGATGGAGGGGGATAAGGAATTGGAGATTGCCATAAAACGAAATTACATGGACACGTTTTATAAGAAGTACCCGATAGCGGCTTATAATAATGATTCTACTTCGGTTGTATTTGATATGACGGAATTGTTCGTCGGGGACGAGGAAGCTTTGAAGCCGGTTGAGAGCAATTACAGTATTCTGGGGATCTCTTCTCGGTTAAAACCGGGATTTGGTATGTTGGATAAGATCAAAGCTTTCGATGATAACGTAACGATAGCGTCGTACATGACTTATGATTATAGTATATCCTTTTTTGGGCAGAATATCGGGTCGGGAGAATTGACGACTAAAGTAATGCGTACGATATTGTTGTTGCCGGAGGAGCGAATGAAACCGAGAATCGCAGATTCCCGTGTAGGTATATTTCTTACCGGCAAACGAAATATCACTATGGCGGCAGATGGGATTGAAAGTTATGCATTGGCTAACCGTTGGAGATTGGAGCCTAAGGATATGAAGGCATGGGAACGCGGGGAACTGGTGGAACCGGTGAAACCTATCGTGTGGTATATTGATGATGCTTTCCCCGAATCATGGAAGGAACCTTTGAAACAATCGGTTTTGATATGGAATCAGGCTTTCGAGAAAATCGGTTTTAAAAATGTGATGGTTGCACGTGATTTCCCGAAAGATGATCCTAATTTTGATCCCGACAACTTGAAATATTCATGTATTCGTTATGTGCCGATCTCGGTTGAGAATGCCATGGGACCTTCTTGGGTAGACCCGAGAACCGGAGAGATTATTAATGCGACCGTACTGGTTTATAATGATGTAATTAAATTGATTAATAGCTGGCGTTTTATCCAGACCGCGCAGTTAGACCCTAGAGTGCGGGGTAAGAAATTGCCGCAAGAGGTGGTGGATGAATCCTTGGCTTACGTGTTTGCCCATGAAATAGGACATACGTTGGGATTGATGCATAATATGGCTGCTTCCAGTGCTTATCCCGTGGATTCGTTACGTTCCGCATCCTTCACGAATAAATACGGTACGACACCCTCTATTATGGATTACGCCCGTTTTAATTACGTGGCGCAGCCGGGTGACGAGGGAGTACGCTTGTCACCCCCGGATATGGGTGTGTATGATGAGTATGCCATTAAATGGTTGTATTCTCCTATCCCGGGTGATAAATCAGTACGGGAGGAAGCTAAAATATTGGAAGGCTGGGTAGACGAGAAGGCTGGCGATCCTATCTACCGTTACGGGAAACAGCAAGTGTATTCTCGTTATGACCCGAGTGCCCTTGAGGAAGATTTGGGAGATGATGCTTGTAAAGCGGGAGATTACGGGATCAAGAATCTGAAATATATTTTGGAGAACTTGAATAGTTGGATAAAAGATGATGAATCGACAGCTCACAGACAGGAGTTGTATTCGGGACTTTGTAACCAGTATACCCGTTATTTGTTGAATGCCTTGACTAACGTGGGAGGTATTTATTTAACGGAGGTGAAAGACGGAACTCCGGGTGAGCGTTGGAGAGCGGTTCCTCGGGATGTACAACAAAAATCGTTGAAATGGGTTATTAAACAATTGCGTGAAAGCGATTGGTTGGATCAAAAAGATGTGACGAGCAAATTCCCGTTGGCAATCAATCAATCTCTTATGTTGAAATCTCGAGTGGGGAAAAAATTATTCCAACTTAATAAAGGCATATTATTGTCTTCTCATGTCAGCACTCAACCTTATACATTGGAGAATTACTACGATGATCTTTTTGCCGGAATCTGGGAATCGGCTATGAAAGGGCGTAAGTTGACGGCTGGTGATAAAATATTGCAGAGGTTGGCTGTGCAGGAGGCGATAGCTGCAGCCGGAAAAGTTATGGATAAAAAAGGAAGTAAATCTCTTCAAATTGCAGATATGATTTATGCTCCTTCTGTAGATGAGATTGCCCTTTACGGGTTGGATGAAACGGGTTGTGTTAATGAATATTTGCCGGAATTGCGAGCTCTCGAGGAAGAACACGGGAAAGGTTATGTTGCAGCTTGCTTGCGGGAGAAATGTCAGTTTGGGGATACTGGCGATTACGGTTGGCAGAAAGAGGTGAATGTAAGTGATATAGATGAATCTGCTGCTTATTGTGCCGCTATGTTGAAGAAAATAGAGAATTTGATAAAAACAAAACAGGCAACGGCAAATGTAGGGGATAAAATTCATTATCAATCCCTTTTGTTAATGATTGAAGCACAGAAAAAATAGCGTGTCAATAAAAAAAGTCGGTCAATTTTTGACCGACTTTTTTATATTGGTTACCTTAATCTTATTTTATCTCAATGGTTCTTTGTTCTTTTTTAATATCCTCGATGGAAATCTTCGGTAGATCGATGGTTAATACACCGTGTTCTACACCGGCGGCAATCTTTTCTTTGTCAACATCGTCGGGCAGAATCATTGTCTGCTGGAATTTAGAGTATGAAAACTCGCGGCGTAAGTAGCGTTGTTCTTTCTTCTCCTCGTTGTTTTCAATTTTCTTCTCCATGGTGATGACCAGATTATTATCTTCGTCAATGCGAACGTTAAAATCTTCTTTTGTCATACCCGGGGCGGCAACTTCTACTTTATAATCTTTTTCCGACTCGATCACGTTGATTGCAGGTGCAGTTGCGTTTGTTCTAGTCATCCACTCGTTATCAAAGAAATCATTAAAGATACTTGGTAACCAATTTTGAGTTCTTCTTACAGGCATCATAATTTCAGTCTCCTATCTTTAAGTTTAACATTCAATCTTATCTTTGGACTCCGGTTCTTTTTAGGAACCGTCGTTCGATAAGGAATAGTGCAAAGCCTGTGCCATCGTGATTTACGGACTTTTTGTCATGGATATTATGTCAAATTTTCATTTTTTGCTTCGTCATATGACAAATATTTTCAATTTCAAGTACGTTTTTGTGATAATAATTGTAGCTTTATGGCTGTTTAAATAGGTATGTACTTAATAAATACATTATGCATAGATCAAATAATAATTACAATTGGGCTAGAACAATATTTGTTGTAGCGTTGGTCGTTGGCCTTGGATGGATGTCTTCTCCGGTAATGGCACACGGCACGGAAGTGTGTTTGGCAGATGGTGATACTACCGTACATGTGGTTGCAGATGTACAGCCGGAGTTTAACGGGAATCTGAATCAATGGCTCGGGGAGAATATCATGTACCCGGAAGAGGCTCAACAGGAGCGTATCGAGGGTAAAGTGTTCGTGACTTTCACGGTAGAAAAAGACGGGGCAATATCTCATGTTACCGTCGTGCGTTCGGCTCACCCGATTCTGGATGCGGAGGCTGTGCGCGTGATCCAAAGTATGCCGAAATGGAAACCCGCCATGATGAACGGTGAAGCGGTACGTTTTTCCAAGACTTTGCCGATCACGTTCAAATTGGCAGAGGAGCAATTGACTTACGAGCAATACTTGAAGAATCTGGAAGAGGAGCAAGAGTTGCTGAAACAAGGCAATCAATTAACGCCGGAGGAACAGGCAGCCCGCGTAGAGGCTTTCAAAAAACAGTTGGGAGATGATGCCACGCTTTACAAATTGTTGCTGGAAAAGAGTCAGGCTATCAAAGGCGAGATTGACAGTGTGGTGAAAGCTCAAACCAAAGTATTGAAGTTGAAAAAGACGGATGTAAAAGAATTGACAAAAATATACGAGAACGAGATTGACGCGAAGATCAAATTGATTGAAAGTCTGGGAACAGATGATTTTGTCAGTAAGTTTGTATCTTCCGAGATCAAGATGAGACAACTCGAGATGGACAAGATGTTGCAGATAAAAGATTTATTGAAAGATCGTTTTAAACTCTATTTCGAGAATTATATTTTGCAGCAATAATTATTACAAAGTATTAAATGACGGGTCGGGATGTAAATACCCCGACTCGTCATTGTTAAATTCAGTCTTAAGATAAGACATTTCAATAATTTTGTCATATATTTGACACTCCAAGATAAGACTATATGGTGATAGAGGATAGTGTCATATTAAATTCAATCCGGAATAATAAACCAGAAGGTATACATTTACTTTTTGATCGATACTATCGTCCGTTAGTTCTATACGCGGATGAATTCTTGAAGGACCAAGCTACTGCCGAAGATCTGGTTCAAGAGTTGTTTTTAAAATTATGGGAGGGTGATTATCTCTTGGAGGTATCTGAAAAGAATCTGGCGACTTATCTGTTTTCCGCGATAAGGAATAAATGTCGTACTTATTTTGAAAAGAAAGATGTTTTGCAAAAACGGGAAATGTTGGAAGATGTTGACATCCCGGTAGAGATGGTCGTGCGGATTGACGAGGAACGGATGGACATCGTGATGAAAGAAGTCAATCTTCTTCCCGAGCGCACCCGACAGATCGTGGAGTGTATCATGTTGAGGAACTTGAAATATAAAGAGGCTGCCGAGGAATTGCACATTTCTGTAAATACCGTAAAATTCTTGCTTAATAAAGGTATTGTGCGTCTGCGCGAACGTCTTGCTCATAGAAGCAGCGAAATTCTTCTATTTTTCTTGCGTCGCTTACACTTGTTTTAGTATTGGGAGATAATGTATTAGGATTTTCTAGGAAAAAAAACGGAAAAATACCTACCCATTTTTCTATTTTTTCTGTCTTCCTAGAAAAATATGTATTCGTATGCCAATACAAGAGGAAATATATGAACTGATATTCACGAAACTTAGTCAAGGGCTTGACAAGAACCGGAAGGAGTGTCTGCAGGCGTGGCTGGATGAAAGTGAACAAAACAGAAATGCTTACCGGGAAATTTGTTCTTTATGGTATAGTGGCAAATGGGCTTATAAAAGAGAACAAATACAAAAATCCGAAGGATGGGAGAAAATACTTGAAATCAAGAAAGGAAGACGGAAGAAACGTTTACTCAAAATATGGAGTGCGGGAGTTGCAGCTTCTGTTGTATTGATTATGGGAGCCTTTTTCGTGTCCCGATTTATGGATAGAGGACATGTAGAGCGAGTGACGGAATCCAGACAGGCTAATGTAACATTGATTCTGGCTTCAGGTGAACGAGTGGATGTAGGTCATAGGACAGACCGGATGATTCGGGAAGCCGGATCGGTGATTCGTTCGGATTCCGCGTTGCTGGTTTACGAGGAACATAGCATCGATACTCTTTCGGAAGAGACCGTGTATAACGAACTCGTTGTTCCGAAATGCGGGGAATATAAATTGCGTCTCTCGGATGGAAGTTTAATCGTCTTGAACTCGGAATCCAAACTCCGGTATCCCGTGAATTTTAATGGTGATACCCGTGAAGTCTTTTTATCCGGGGAGGCTTATTTCGAGGTGGCGAAGCATCCCGGTAAGTCTTTTGTGGTTCACACGGATCATGCGGATGTTCAGGTATTGGGGACATGGTTTAATGTTTCAGCCTATCCGGATGAGGAAAACACGGAGGTTACTCTTTTGAACGGAAGCGTACAGGTGGGGCGTGAAGAGGAACAAGCCATATTATTGCCCGGACAGCAATTTTTATTGAATAACCGAACATCGGAAAAGACAATACGTGACGTGGACACGAGCGTGTATGTCGCTTGGACTCGTGGTTTATTCCGGTTTGACGCGATGCCGCTGGAACAGTTGATGTTGAAATTGAGTCGCTGGATTCCTGTTACTTACACGTTTAAAGATGAAGCGATAAAGAAAATTCGCTTTACCGGGGGATTTCGGAAATATGACGACGTGGATCATACGCTCAAGATGTTGGAAGAAATTATAAATATTTCATTCAAAAGAAAAGGGCAGGAAATAATCATAGATTGGTACCAAAACTAACATAGAACGTAAAAACTTAAAATTCAAATTTATGGAAAAAAATCAAAAGGAAGGGCCTGAACCTTTACGGTACAGGTCGTGGAAGCTTTATACTGTCATGAGATTGACTTTGTTGATGAATGTCTTCTTTGTGCTTTTCTCTTTTGGAAATGGTTTTTCTCAAAAGAGGGTTACGATAGATTTGGGTGAGACAACGATAAAGGAAGCTCTGGTCGAATTTCAACGTCAAACCAATAAGATTGTAATTTACAGCGACGAGCATTTGGCCAATGACCAACGGGTGGTACTGAATTGTAAAGATGTGGAACTGGAAGAGTGTTTGAAGTTAATCTTGAAAGGAAGCGGTATGACTTATCGTTTTGAGGATGATTATATCTTGATAGTCCCTCTTAAAGTCTCTGAACAGGATTCTACTAAAACCGTCGCTAAAGTGGTTATTTCGGGTGTCGTGAAGGATACTGAAGGACTTCCTCTTCCGGGAGTGACGGTGCTGTTGAAAGGTATGAAGTTGGGGACTTCAACAAACTCGAAAGGGGAATTTACTTTGGAAATACCAAAAGTAAAAGATAAGGAAATACGCCTTGTCTTCTCTTTTATCGGTTTGCGAACGAAAGAAGTGATCTATAAAGAGAATGAACAGAAAACTCCGTGGGTGATCGTGATGGAAGAAGATATCCGGCAGTTGGGAGAGGTGACGGTAAGTACCGGTTATCAAACCGTGAACCGGAAAGATATGGTGGGGGCGTACACGACGGTAAGGGCTTCCGATATCATGCAACCGGTATATACTTCTGTCGACCAGATGCTGCAAGGGCGGGTAGCCGGAATGATCGTGATGAATACCAGTTCCCGGGTGGGGACGAATCCTAAAATACAGATTCGGGGAACCTCCACGATATTGGGGAATCAGGATCCGTTGTGGGTGGTTGACGGTATTATCCAACCGGATCCGCTTCCCTTGGACGTATCCTCTACCATGACGGAAGATTTGAAAAATGTACTCGGTAATCAGATTTCTTGGTTGAATCCTTCGGATATAGAAACGATCACCGTGTTGAAAGATGCTTCGGCTACGGCGATATACGGTTCGAAAGCCTCGAACGGGGTTATCGTTATCACGACCAAAAAGAGTAAAACCGATCGTCTGAGCGTGAATTATACGGCGAATTTTTCTTTCAAACAGAAACCCAGTTACGGGATGTTCAACATGATGAATTCCCGCGAGCGTATTGATTACTCCAAGGAAGCCTACGAGAACGGGGGACGTTTCATTGCAGAGCCTGTGGCACAGACTTCGTCGTACGAGGGATTGATGAGGCTTGTCGCGAGCAAAGAAATCACGATAGAAGAGTATGGAACTTACTTGGAGAGGCTGGAAACCGTGAATACCGACTGGTTTGATATATTGACACAAAATGGTTTTAGCCACAATCACAATCTCAGTCTGATGGGCGGATCGGAAAAAGTGACTTATAATTTGTCATTTAACTTTAGTGATGACCAAGGGCAGGAAATTGGCAACTCTGCCAAGAAAATGGGACTTCGGTTAAGAGTGGGTGCGCAATTGCTGAAGAATTTGAACGTGGACGCTTCCGTCATTTTAGCAAGGGGAGATAACCGAACTTTCGGTCCGGGAGTCAACCCGATGGAATATGCCAAATCAACAAGTCGGGCTCTGCCCGCTTATGACGAGAACGGCGCTCCCCTCTATTATTTGAGAAGTAATCCTTATGCTCCCGCGGGTAAAGACATCCTTTACAGTTATAATTTTGAAAACGAGCGAGATAATAGTTACGCCAAGGCGTTTAATATGAATACGAATGCCTCCCTCAACTTGAATTGGGATGTTACTTCATGGTTCCGTTATGAATTGGTACTTGGTTACACGGAGGTATCGAATACTTCCAAATCATTCGCGGGTGAGCAAACGTATCATATTGCTTCCAAGTACAGGGGATATGATTACGGTACGGCAGAACCCGGAAGCGATGAATTTAAATCCGCCATGCTGCCTTTCGGGGGGGAATACATGACTTCATACCTTTCGAATAAAAGTTATAACATTCAAAACAAATTTGTATTTAGCAAGACTTTCAATGAAGATCATCGGTTGAACGCGATGGCAGGAATTGAGGTGCGTTCGGAGGATGCGGACGGTACGGCAAACACGGTATGGGGGTATACTCCGGACAGGGGGAATGGCTTGGTCGCACCGACCGGATTGAAACAGTTGGTGACAGCAGAGACTCCCAAAGATTGGGGTATATTGCAGGCTTTGTATAGTGGCGGATGGAAAGAAACGGATCAGGTGAATAACTATCTTTCCTTGTTTGCCACCGTGGCTTATTCTTACAAAGATAAATATGTATTCAACGCGAATATTCGTTCCGATGCCTCGAATGCTTTTGGGCAAGACGTGAATAAACGTATGGACCCGACTTATTCTTTTGGTGTTTCTTGGCGGATGGCTGAAGAACCTTTTATAAAAAATCATATCAGTTGGTTGAACCAATTGAATTTCAGAGCGACTTACGGGGTGCAGGGAAATTCTGTAAATACGGTAAGCCCTGAAATGATTTTAGGAAGATATAGTACAGTTTTCAAGCCATTTAACGAGTACGGGGCGGGAATACGTTCTTTACCTAATCCTAACTTGAAATGGGAACGGACGAAATCTTGGAACTTGGGATTCGATTTACAATTGTTCAACGGGATTACCATGAACCTTGAATATTACGGACGCTCATCTGATGCGATTGTCGCGCAAAAGATTCCGGAAGAGTATGGAATATCTTCAATGAACATTAACGGGGGAAGAATCACGAACCACGGTGTGGAGTATTCGGTTCATTTTACTCCTTTCCAACGAAAAGATTTCGCGTGGACGATAGGGATCAATAGTTCCAAAAACTGGAATAAAGGCAGTTCTGTCAATGAAGTCAGTACACCTGATTTAAGTGAGTATTTGTCTGGCTCCTCCAGTCGTGTTTTAAAGAAAGGCTATCCGATATCTGCCATCTGGTCTTTCTCCTTTGCCGGATTGGATCCCGAAACAGGTTATCCGACGTTTAATTACATGGATTTTGAGGAAACGGATTCAAAAATGGACCCGACAGAGTATCTGGTGTATTCCGGTCAGACAGATCCTTACTTTACGGGCGGGTTGAATACCCGTTTGCGTTACAAGGACGTTTCTTTTGGCGCGGACTTCTCTGTCCTTTTAGGAGGTAAAAAACGGTTGCCGAGTTTGTACTCGGGAGAAAGAGGAAGTGTATTTATGCCGGATCCGTTTATCAACGTGGATAAAGAAATTGCTAAACGTTGGCGAGAGCCGGGTGATGAAAACAAGACCAAGGTTCCCGCGATTTACACGAGCAGCAATTTTAGTGATTATTGGGTAAAGAGACCGGATGGAGGTAGTTCGAATATGTATGAGATGTGGGATAAATCCGATTTCCGGGTAGTTAGTGCCTCTTTCCTGCGTTGTACCCAGATGTCATTGACATGGCGTGTTTCCGGGGAATGGTGTAAGAAACTTTATTTGACCAATTTGTCTATCAGTGCTTACGTGAACAATGTATTTGTGATTGCCAGCAAGAAATTCAACGGTTTCGATCCGGAATTGGGGAACAGTGTCATGCCTCGTACTTATTCTTTGGGAATTAATATTGGATTTTAAAATGGAAGTTTATGAAAAAGATGATGTTATATTTTTGGGGAATACTGCTCGTGTGTGCTTCTTGCAGTGATTTTTTAGAGCCGAGATCAAACACGCAATTTATACCGGAAGATGTTTCCGCTTTGCGGGAACTGATGATTGCGGAGGTATATACGCTGAATATTGCCATGGCCGGACCTTTGGTGCTTTTGGATGACGATGTTGACGGGGGCGAATTTATAGAGGGAAGGACAAGTGCGGTTGAAGGTCCCTTGGCTGCTTTTAGTTGGCAACCCGATATGTTTGAGATATTTGGAGCCGCGGGTATGAGTGACCAATGGTTTGCCCTGTGGAGAGACGGGTATAGCAGGATATTAGGGTGTAATGCCGTGCTTGATTATGTCGATGATGTAAATGGCCTTGAAGAGACTAGAAATGAGCTGAAAGCACAGGCTTTTACTATGCGTGCCTTTAATTATTTGTATATCGTGAATATATTCGGGGCCCCTTATTCTTATGATAAAAAAGCATTGGGCGTTCCGTTAAAACTGAATAGTAATATCGAGGAATCGTTGATGTCCCGGAATACGGTGGAAGAATGTTACGCCCGCATCGAGAAAGATTTGTTGGAGGCAGAACGACTGTATTTGACTATACCTGTGGAAAAACGATGGAGACCGGACTATAAAGCCAGTCTGCCGATGGCGCAATTGTTATTGTCCCGCGTGTACCTTGAAATGGAGAATTGGGAACAAGCTCACAAGTACGCGGAAAAGGTGATTTCCGATTACGCTTTTCGGTTGAAGGATTTGAATGAATTTGTACCCACGGAAGACGTACCTTATTATGATTTCTGTAATGTAAATTGCCCGGAGCAAATATTTTCTTATTCTCAAAATGGTTGCTTGACTGTTTTCCCGAGGGAGGGAATACCTAAAAACAGGTGGAATTATGTCGCTTCTCATGGTCTGTTGAAATGTTATTCGGAAAGTGATTTGAGAAAAGACAATTACATTATTGATGAACCCGGGTGTAAAAAAGAAGCTCCCGAAGGCATGCCTTGGGATACGTTGGTACGTCGTCCTGTCGGGAAGTATGGTGTGAATTCTAATCGGAGCGTGATTGAAAGCGCTCAATCTGTATTGAGTCTTCGGGTGGCTGAAGCGTATTTGAATTCTATGGAGGCGGCAGCATTCTTGTACAAGGCGGGAGACGCCCAAATGCAGACAAAAGCCATGGAACGTTTGGAAGATTTACGCTATATGAGATATCGTAGAAAAGACTATCGGAAATTGAGTGTTTTTTCCGATGCGGAAGCATTGATCACTTATATCCGTGAAGAGCGTCGCCGGGAACTTTGTTTCGAGGGGCATCGTTGGAATGACCTAAGAAGGTACGGGATGCCGGAAATAAAGCATCGCTGGAACTTGGATGGGAATCAATGGGTGGAATACACGCTAAAAGAAAAAGATCCTGCTTATACACTTCCTATTCCGGAATCGACACGAACGAGAAATTCATCGTTGGTGCAAAATCCTTTAGCCCCCAAGCGGGAAGGCGTAGCTGTGCGATAATGTATAATTTAAAACATCGATTATGAAAATGAGATATTTATTGTTGTTGATCACGGGACTAAGTCTTTTTTTAGGCGGTTGTTACGATGAAGACAAGGCTGTGCCGTCCGGGGATTATTCTCCCGTGCGTTTTGAATTCCCGCAGGGGAGTGAATCGTGGGATAAACTTTTTGAGCAAATGTATGATGATTTTGGTATTTGCGTGATTTATAAGGATTTTACACCGGGAGATTTGAATAAAAACTGGACGATCTCTGCCGGTGGAGATTGGACCGGACATCCGGTTCCAGATGACCATATGCCGAAATACGAGGATTTGTTAAAGAATTATTTGGTTCCTTTCTTGGGGAAAAAAGAGATCGTGGAGGCATGTTCCCCGCTCTATCTTTATTTGGCTGAAGATTTAGGGGGAGGCATGGCCTCCTATGGGATGGATTTGGGTGTCAACTTGAAGGGGTTGGATTTTTGGGCTATCGGTCTGGTCGATACGATAAAGATTATATTTCCATACGAGGGTGTCGAGGATTTTAGAAAAGGACTTGTGAGCTTCGTGTATAATCAGATCGTGGAGAATGCTGTTGTAAAAGGTTTGGTGCCGGAACCGAATGATTTCCAGTCGGGGATAGATTATAAGACGGAGGTTGAGAAATCCGATGCGGAAGATCCGAATTATTACGCGACTCGGGGTTTTGTCGGTCTTATTACTTATTCAGAGCCCGGGGTTGCTTTCTGTTGTATATTTTCTTGGAGTGATTATTGGTACGGGAATATAGAACAGATGGTCACGGCGAAAGGAGGTGATTTTATGATGTTCACCCGTGCGGCAATGCGTTGGACGAAAGAAGAGTTTGAGGAGAAATTCCCACCCGAAAAATATCCTCTGGTAAACGCACGCTACAAGATGGTCGTCGAACAATTTAAGAATTACGGGTTTGACTTGCCGGGATTTGCAAAGAAAGTAAAGGAATTACCTACACCATTCTAAGTTTCTGGAAGATTTATTTTCTCCGGTTAGAAAACAGGGGGATCGTGTGTCGGTCTTCCTGTTTTTACTTTTTGCCACTTTGTCAGTTCTCGTGTAACTATGCGTCATTTTCAGACGTATATTACAAGTTGGTACATGGTTTGTATTAACATATTACAGAATGTATAAATTATAAAAGTATGGCCTATATAGATTACTATAAGATTTTAGGAGTTGATAAAAGTGCTTCGCAGGATGCCATCAAGAAGGCTTTTAAAAAGTTGGCCAGAAAGTATCACCCGGACTTGAACCCGGATGACCCGAATGCCAAGCTACGTTTTCAAGAGATAAACGAGGCAAACGAAGTATTGGGCGATCCGGAGAAACGGAAAAAGTATGACCAATACGGGGAAAACTGGAAACATGCCGATGAGTTCGAGGCTCAAAGGCAGCGCCAGCAACAGCAAGGCGGCGGTTTCGGTGGCGGCGGTGGTGCTTACTGGTCGTCGGAAGGCGGTTTTTCCGGCATGGGGGGTGATGGGGAATTCTCGGACTTCTTCGAATCCTTGTTCGGTTCCCGTCGTGGCGGAGGGCGTTCTGCCGGATTCCGGGGACAGGACTATAACGCGGAATTACACCTGTCATTTCAAGATGCGGCACATACCCACAAGCAGATATTAACGGTAAACGGAAAGAATATAAGGATCACCGTTCCCGCGGGAGTGGCGGACGGGCAGACCATCAAGTTGAAGGGACAAGGCGCTCCCGGCGTGAATGGCGGTCCGGCAGGAGATTTGTATATCACTTTCGTGATAGCCGAAGACCCCGTGTTCAAACGCTTGGGGAATGATCTGTACGTGACGGCACCGCTGGATCTCTACACCGCAATTCTCGGCGGAGAACAAATGGTAGACACCATGGACGGGAAAGTGAAATTGAAAGTAAAACCCGGCACGCAAAACGGGGCTAAAGTAAGGTTGAGAGGCAAAGGATACCCCGTCTACAAGGAAGACGGCAAGTTCGGCGATCTAATCGTGACTTACTCCGTGCAGATACCGACCGACTTGACGGAGAAGCAGAAAGCGTTGTTCAAGGAATTACAAGGTCTTAAATAAAACGTGTCAGTTATGCAAACAGATTTGATTATAATTAAAGAATATTGCCGGCAAAGTCATGTCGATCCGTCGTTTATCATCTCTCTGGAAGAGGATGGATTAATCGATATTCAGGTCGTTGACGGCGAACGTTATTTACCTGTTGAGCAATTGGGAGATCTGGAACGGTTTGTGCGTTGGCATGAAGACCTGTCCGTGAACATCGAGGGTATCGGTGTCATCCATGAATTGATGGGACGTATGCACGATATGCAACGGGAACTCGACCGTATGCGTCGGGAACTTCGCTTGTTCCATGCCGATTACCGGAATACCCCGGAAGAGTATTGAGAAATTTGAAATAAATAGTGAAAAGGCAAAGAGATTTTTGAGAAAGGCTCTTTGCTTTTTTGTTTTTTATTTATATATTTATCAACAATTTTAAGCGTGTGTAACTTTAATGAAAATACTATGACTACTACCCGTTGTTTGATAAATAGTTTAATCACAATGCTTTTCTGTATATATGGGGGAGCAGGTATTTCCGGTTTGAAAGCGAGTGTAATCTTTTCTGGAACAGTAGAACGGGACACGACCGTGTATCTCGTGGCGGATGAAGCTCCGCGATTCGAAGGTGAATTGGAAACATGGTTGGGTGAAAACATCCGCTACCCTCAAGAGGCGTGGGATAACGAGATTGCCGGACGGGTGATTATGGCATTCGTGATAGAGCCGGACGGGAGTATTTCGGGGGTCAAGGTGTTACGAGGTGCCCATCCCTCTTTGGAAATGGAGGCAACACGGGTTATCGGGGCAATGCCGAAATGGAGCCCGGCAAAGATTGGCGGTAAGGCGGTGCGTTTTTACATGACCTTTCCTTTGCTTTTCAAAATAGAACAACCGATGGCGGGAATTCACTCTTACGAGGATTACGTGGCAATGTTAAATCGGGAAGCCGGGATTCCGCTGGATGAAGTGGCTGAAGAACAAGATCAGGAAATACTTCAAATTCTGATGGATAGAGAGCGTGTCCGATTCCGTACGGATGCGGAAGCCTATTTGTATTATCGAGAAGATTTACGAAAGAAAAAGAATGCGGTCACCACTCGTGCGGCAGGGTTACTTGAATGTTATAATTTCAAAAGTGCTAACATAAAAGTTCTGGCGGCAGTATTTGAACAGATTATCGGACAGGAATTAGCATTGGTTGAAGGGATTGGAAAGGAGAATTTCATAAAGCGATACGCCGCTCTCTCCCCCCGTATCCGGCATCTGCGGATGCAGGAAGAGGTACGGTTGAAGGATTGCATGAACGAGCGGGAACATCGTCTGTATTTCACGCGAGAAATTAGTCCTAGAATACAGGCTCAGGAAGAAGTTGTCGGCGATTCGTGCTCGTGTGGTTGTATCTTCCATATACTCTCGCCTCTGACTGCGTACAGGGATTTGAACTACGCGTTAGCAAAAACGGTAAGATATCCTATTGTCGCGCAGGAAAGGAATATTCAAGGGAAAGTCTGGTTGAGTTATACCGTGGGGATGGACGGGAAAGTATTCGCGGTGGAAATTCTGCGTAGTGCGGACCCCGTTTTGGACAAAGAAGCGGTAAGAGCTCTCAAAAGTATCACTTTCCCGGTGCCCCCATACTGCCTTCTGCACAAGCGTAGAGTGGCACTTCGTTCGGTAGCTCCTGTTAATTTCAGACTGCAATAGAGAATCAGATAGAAGAAGTTCAATCAATAATATATTACTTATGGCGTTTGTGATAAAAAGAGCGTGGAAAACAGGACTATTCCTGTTATTCACTTGTTGGTTCACGGGAGTATCGGTCGCGGAAGTTTCCGCTTCGCTCAAAGATTCGCTCTCGTACGAAAACTATTGCAAGATGTTGGAACGGGAAACTCGTGTCCCGGTATCCGAAATCCCGAATGACGAGGGAATGAAGTATTTGCAGGAACGAATCAAGGCAATGAAAAAAGAGTACGGGAACGACAAGCGGGCGTATACCGCGATGGTGGAGCAACTTCGGGTACATATCAGGCAGGAGTCCTATGACCATGCAAGGAGATTAATGATTACCGCGAAGTTGACGAATACCCGTATCGACGATCTGGAAGCGGTATGCTATTATTTTAACGGTGAGAAGTTGAAGTTGATGAAGGAACTTGGTCCGAAGAATTTTATTTATAATTATCTGGTGGCTTACCCGAAATTTGCTCACTTGAAAATTCTACAAGAGGCAAAAATACGGGAATTTATGAACGAGAACGACCGTCGTCGGCATTTCTTGAAGAATGTAATGCCCTACACTTTGTCTTATGGGCAGGTAGCAGACGAGGAGATGCTGAAAGATTGTTTTTACGTACAGATGCCGGTATTTGCCCAAGGAAACGTGATGGCATGGATTTCTCAAAATGTAAAGTATCCCCCTGAGGCAATAAAAATAAATGCCCAAGGGAAGGTTTTTGTCAGTTTCGTGATTGAAACCGACGGTTCTATCACAGACGTGAAGGTGGTAAAAGGATGCAATCCCTTTTTGGAGCAAGAAGCGAAGCGGGTAGTAAGATGCTTCCCGAAATACATCCCCGCTTGGTGTCCGATCAAAAAGCGCAGTTTCCGGACAACCTACACGGCGCCGATCAGTTTTCGGTTATCCTCACCCCCTCATTTGCCTGATGCTCTCTCTATGTCCGCCCGCGACTTACTTTGAGTCACGAGATACACCCCGGTAAAAACCAGCACGGCAGCCACGGGCTTATCCCACGTGAGGCGGTCTTGTCCCATAAGGATTGCCAGTGTGGCGGCAACGAGGGGTTGGGCGTAATTGTACATGCTGATTGTTGTCGGGCGGATGCGTTTCAACGCGATCGGGATAAAGAGATAGGCGAGGAATGTCGCAGCGAATACCACGTAAAACACGCTTGCCAAAGCGCTGAATGTCGTGTCGGGGGAGAATAGTTTTGCTTCTACCACTTCCTGTATGCTGAACGGGAACATGAGAATCGTGGAAAAAAGAAACATCCATTTCATCAACGTCACGGGACTGTAACGTTGCGCGATAGGTTTGGATATAACTAGATACGTGGCGTAACAGATCACGCTGATAAAACAAAGTAAATTACCCGTCATCGAGCTGCCGGAACCACCCGAAGTCCCTACCGCGTAAGAGTGCCAGATGATCAGCACCGCCCCGCAAGCCCCGATAAGTACTCCGCTCGCTTTTTTCGCGGTGATCGGTTCTTTCAAGATTAAGGCTGAAATCAACATCACCATCATGGGATTCATCGTCACGATCAGTCCCGCATCGATTGGCGATGTCATGCCAAGTCCTTTAATGAAAGTGAATTGATTCATGGTTGTGCCTAAAATGGCACAAAAAAACAGAATTAATAAATCTTTTTTACTTACTTTTTCGTTTAAGACAAACAAAGAGGTGATCCAAAAAGCGAGGGCACCGAATGACATGCGTAGGAACGTGAGCCCGATGGGGTCGATCCATTCCGGCATTAAGGTTTTGGCGATCGGAATATTCAATCCGAAGAGAATGTTAGCAGAGAAGATAGCGATGTGTCCGTGCCATTTATCTTTTGTCATAGGCTGATGTATCTATATTGTCATACGAAAGTAGCTTATTTTTGTAATATAAACAGTGAGTGTATGAAAAAAATAAAAGTGGGGCTATTGCCTAAAATTATCGTGGCGATTATTCTGGGTATAGTATGCGGATTTTTCTTTCCCGATTGGTTGGTAAGGATATTTTTGACCATAAATGGTCTGTTCAGTAATTTCTTGGGATTCATCATCCCCTTGTTGATCTTGGGATTGGTTGCCCCGGGTATAGCGGATCTCGGTAAGGGTGCCGGGCGTTTGTTGTTGATCACGGCTTTGCTGGCATACGGTTTTACCCTTTTCTCCGGCTTCTTCACTTATTTTGCCTGTGATCTGAGTTACCCGTGGTTGCTCGGTGATGCCGGAGAATTGCAACCGATAGAAGCCTCCGCGGCGGTGCTGCTGGTTCCCTATTTCACGGTGATGATGCCGCCGTTGATGGACGTGATGAGTTCTCTGGTTCTGGCATTTACTCTTGGCTTGGGAATGTCCGTGATTAACGGCGCAACCCTGAAAGGGGCAATGGAAGATTTCAAGGATATTATCAACAAAGTGATTGTCACCGTGATTATTCCCTTGTTGCCCTTGTATATCTTCGGTATATTTTTGAATATTTCCGGCTCCGGTCAGGTGTCCGGCGTGCTGGGCGTGTTCGTGAAAATTATCGTGGTCATATTCTTCCTGACCATTGTACTGTTGTTCATTCAGTTCTTTATTGCCGGGTTCGTGTCAAAGAAAAACCCGTTCCGCTTGTTCCGTAATATGCTTCCGGCTTACATGACGGCATTGGGAACACAATCCTCGGCTGCCACGATTCCCGTTACATTGGAACAGTCGATTAAAAACGGCGTGAACCGAGAACTGGCGGCGTTCGTGATACCGCTCTGCGCGACGATACACCTTTCGGGTAGTACGATGAAGATCGTGGCATGTGCCATGGCGATCATGCTTATGTCGAGTATGCCGATTTCTTTCGGGATGATGGCGGGCTTTATCTTTATGCTGGGTATCGCTATGGTTGCCGCTCCCGGGGTTCCGGGAGGAGCTATTATGGCAGCACTGGGATTGTTGCAGTCCATGCTCGGTTTCGATGA
This sequence comes from uncultured Butyricimonas sp., assembly GCF_959596855.1. Lineage (NCBI taxonomy): Bacteria > Pseudomonadati > Bacteroidota > Bacteroidia > Bacteroidales > Odoribacteraceae > Butyricimonas > uncultured Butyricimonas sp. Next base: position 491 of record NZ_CAUFYA010000018.1, on the reverse strand, counting down.
AACGGCACAAGGGTTGATGATTGCGTTGTATATCGCCATGGATAGCTTCGGTACGGCTTGTAACGTGACGGGTGACGGTGCTATCGCCGTGATCATGGATCGTATTAACCGGAACAGTAAGCATGTCGGCACGCGCGAAGAACTGGAAGAGGTAGCGGTAATCGAGTAATTCTCTCTATTACCTGTATGAGATAGGGTAGGAGTTAATATAATAGATAGTTTTACTAAGTATTAACGATAAATCAATTTCGATTTATTTCCTATTCAATTACTATTTTTTTACCTTTATAATAGGAGTTGAATGGGAGTTGAATAGGAGATGAATGGGAGTTGATATATAGAAAGTATAACTCTGATTCTATAATGGTACTTTTTTCAGTACTATCCTCTCCTTGTTAATTTCGGTTAATTGGCAGGTCGTGTGAAGATAGACGCACTATTCTTTACCGTGATTTCAATGTTGGAAACAACTTCTTTATGTGGGGTATAGG